>JANNGQ010000877.1:0-4194 GCA_031403975.1 Planctomycetota bacterium | reverse complement strand
AGGCTTCAGCCTGCCGGTTTCTTCGGACGATGCAGCATTCAGAATGATTTCGGCAGGCTGAAGCCTACCCTACAAACTTCGTCACTCCCCAATGGCCACCAATTTCTCCAGCTGTTCGGCAGACAGTTTTTCAGGCCATTCGCCGGTGAGAATCACGTTGCGGATCTGGACCGCCGACGTATGGCGATCATGGTAAAAGCCAATGTGCCGGTTCCTGATACCGTCCACTGGTCGTTCATAGATTTCTGCTTCATTCAGGACGATGCTGATTCTGTCATCGGCCAGTTTCATTTTGATTGAATTCCAGGCATTGGATTTCAGCGGTAACTTCCCCGGGCCCCGTCGGTTGAGCGGTTCGACGATGGCGTTGTCTTCAGCGAGCCCCGTCCATTCGTGCACGTTGTCGGTCAGCCAGTGCATGCGGACTCCGTCGGCTTCGATCAGGAATGCGAGTCGCCCGAGTGCCGGGTGAACGGTCGTTTTGCCGTCTTCGTGCAGGAACTCGTAGCTGACCGTTTCGCCTGTCAGCAATGGCCGCATATAAGCGAGGTGACTCTGAGCAACCTGGTCGGCTTCCGGGGTCGGCGCCATTTGGCCATGAATGACACCATCGACGACGTGCCAGTCGGTCGGCTCGGCGTTGGTGTTTGCGGCCGGGTCCTGCTGAAACGGTGTCACAGCTTTCGGAACTGTCTCGCCGTATGTCGCCGTCCAGCCTCGCAGATCGAGGCCGTCTGCGAGGCGGACTTCTCGGGGAATCTGCGGTTCACCGACGAGTTCCAGATTTCGGAAGTAGGCCCGGCCGTCACCATACGCTCGCAGACCAATCCACGGACAGTTGCTGCACGACATCGCCGTTCCATTCCAGCCGGGATGAAGATTTGACAGGAACGTGATCTTTTCGCTGCCGCCCCGAATGTTGACTCGGTTAAACATCCTCAATTCCTTTGGAGCGACAAATGGCCAAACACGGCTTTCGATGTGCGATCGCTGAACTTCCTTCACGCTGAACTTTTCTGAGTTCGCATCGAAGGCGAGGCCACCGTATGTCAGCCCCGCACCACCATGATCGAGCGCGGTCGCTTCGCCTTTGAGTTCAAATGTCCCGACCAGCGGATACTTGAACAGCAGCAAATCGTCTCCGGGACCCGCCAGTCGTTTGATGTGGTCTTCGTGAGTCAGCCAGATCGCACTGTCAGCGCCGGTCGAACTGCCGCGACGGGTTTGGTCATCCGCCGCAATCCACAACTGCGGTGTCGCATCGAAAACTGTTTCCGGAGCTGTTTCAGGACTGCGATTCTTCAGAATTATTGTGGCCCGCAAACGACGCAGAAACGGCACATGCGGCGAAGTTCCCTGCGCGAAGCTGAACTGATTCAGTCGATCGACAATCTGCTCGCAGACTGCACCGAGGGCCGCTCGCTGCATTCCCGCGGCAACCAATACCGCATCAGAGAGTTCCGAGTTGAGTGGCGATTCGCCTTCCACGGCGACTCGGGCCGTGAAAACCGACTTCAGTTCATCATCGCCGGTTCGCCTGTCGCGAATCCTTGCCAGAGTGAGCACAAACTCAGAGTTCTCCGACTTCCTGGCAGCGAGGCCTTCCAGTTCCGTCACCAGTTGTCGCAGGTTTCCGGAGTCATCCGCCGCCAGAATCATCGACCATGCCGAACAGAAGATGCCGGGCATGTCACCGACGGCAGCCACAGCAAATGACTCTTTCTTCGGCCGCTGGCCCAGTGCCCGGGCGAACTCCTGCGGCGGAGCGACTTCCGGAACCAGCGATGTCAAAACGCGAACACTGTCTCTTCCCGCATCTGGCATCGACCACTTGTGCAGCAGCTCGTATTGCTCATCCGTCCCCAGTTGTGACAATGATCGGTGCAGTCCGCCAACAGCTGAGGCCACCGCATCAGGATTCGCGCTGCTCGCCGGAGCCTTGTCAGCAACCGCACCCAGCGCGTCCAGCGCCCCGGCGACGTCATCTTCCTGAAGGAGCTGAAGCGCGGATTGGCTAATGGCCACGGGATTTGAAACTGTCGGACCCGCCTCCGCCGTGGGTGCCGCAGATTTCGTCTGCGCAACACATTGGGGAGCCATCATGCATGATGCCAGCATCATGCTGATGGTGCCGGCTGACACAATCGGTCTGAAGGCCATGTGGGTTTTCACGAGTATGATCCCGGACTGAAGAGTCTGCGAATTCCGGTCTTCGGAGTGACGCATGTACGGTACACGCAACACTCCGCTGACTGGATGAAGGTCACTTGCTTGTTCGATTGATCGTGTTGCCAGCCCGCGCCGGGGCCTGAGCCCTGATCAGCGATTCGGCGTTCACGGAAATCCTTTTCCACACAACGCCCACAGCCGCATCCAGCGAGCCTGCTGAATAACAACTGCTTCGGAGCAGCAGGCTGCCGGGCGGCAATGGTGCGTCGGTCACGTCTCCTGCATGGAGCAGCCGGAAATTATCTGAATCCAGAGGGGCAATCAAAAACGAAAACGTCGTGCCACGCCGAGCGATCCGCAGGCGTCCCGAGGAGCATTCGTCAGCACGGATCGCAGGATACGAATACCGAAAGCCTTTCGGGCCATTCTGCAGAAACTCCACTTGCGCAAGTTGCCGCAGCGGCGTGTCAGGATGCTGCACAGCTCCACGAAAAACGTACCAGGACTGGCGATCCTGCTGTTGCAGCCTTGGTCCCAGATAAATTGCGCTGGCGCCGTTATCGGAGACTCTGGGTTTCAGTCCCTCAAATTCCGCGATCACGTCAAAATCACCGGAGATTGCCGTCAACGGACTGACAGTGGCTGCGGCAGACCCGCCGACAGCCGCTTCAATCTCAACGTGAAGACCATCCGGCTGGAGACTGATGTCCGGCGTCGAACGAGTGCCACTGTTGACCGGCAGGAAACTGGATCGAAATTCCTGCTCGGTTGCTTTTGTGAAGTCAAACTCGAACGACTCTGGCAGCGCTTCTCGCTCGCGGTCGAGTTCTTCGGTCGCGGTGCCACGAAGTTCCTGTTCTTTGGTCGGCGGCAATTTCTTTGGCCAGCCGCCTTTCAGAACAATGTTGCGGACGCGCGCTTCTGACTGGTCGCAGTAGTAGAACAAACCAAACGTGCGATCATTCGTGGGTTCCAGGTCGCCGTCGAAAATTGGGACTCCGTTCAGCGACAACGCGACATTGTCACCAGCGAGGCTGAGCGTCAACTGATTCCATGCGTCCTGTTTCAGCGGCAGCGATGTCCCGTTGATTCGATTTCCGTCAATCGTTGTATTGAGCGGACTCAGCGTTGTGGAATCCCAGATGCCGTTTGTTACCCAATGACTCTGCACGCCGTGTCTATTCAGCAGAAAGGCTCGACGTCCGAGCGCCGGATGAACCAGCGACTCGCCTTCGCGATGAAAAAACTCATACGAAATCTGACTATTCCAGACGATGGGCCAGTGGTAGCGAAGTAGTCGTTCAGCCGAAGTTCCGGACAGTTCGGGCTTACGATGACCAACGATCTGTGTGGCTCCCGAAGGATCTTCTTCCAGTTGCCACGTGAGCTTCTCCGGATGCCACGGATCTTCATCCCATGGCATCCAGCCATGCAGATGAGTCACTGGCCGCAATGTTTTTCCATCCACCGTACCGGCGGTCCATGCGGACGTCCGGTGCTCGGAGATCGTGACCTCGTCCGGAATCGCGGGATTACCCGTGATCCGAAGATTCCGAATGCTTCCCGTGCCGGTGCCAGGGTTGCGAATAGCTACCCACGGATCGTGATCTTTTGGAAGTGGCTCCTGAGAAACACGCCGGCTGTTGATAAACCGGGAACAGACTCCATCACGCACTTCCACTCGAAAACGAATCGAGTCATCGACGCGCGACAACTTCGGATCCACCCGCTCTTCGCGATCGATTCTGTACAGCTCACCTACCTGGACAGACTCATGGTTGTGAACGAGAGTGAACCACGATCCCGCAACGAAAGGATAAATCTCCTTCCAGCCGAAGCCCGTGCAGTCACATTCCAGCGTGAAGTTGCCGCGCAGCGGGCTCGTGAACAGCAGAAATTCGTCATCCATGATGGCCAGAGTGTCAATTGATCCATTGGAGAATTGCAGGTGCCCCGGCGGGATCCCGTTACCATTGCCCCACCGACCGCAACTTCTCGAGCACGTTGTACATCCCCGTGATCGTC
>JANNGQ010000876.1:0-2552 GCA_031403975.1 Planctomycetota bacterium | reverse complement strand
GAACTTGCCGAGCGTCGCGGGTTGATTCAGTCGGAGTTGCTGCGGAATGAAATCGCGGCGGTGATTCCTGGGCTGGCATTGATCGCCAATCCGGAGATTCGGGGTCAGGGAGTGATGCTGGCTGCTGCCGCACCGGCGGAGATGTTGACCTGACTTGCGCGGCGATGCAGAGAGTGAGAGCGAAATGCCAGTCGGCGGAGCGACTGGCCAACAGTAGGCCAGAGAAGAAGCTTAAGAATCCAATGCCGGAAATACTGATTACATTGCTGACGATTACTGTCGTTGTGGGGGCGATTCCCGGCGTCTGTAATTATTTGATTCTGCTGGAACGCAAGTTGTCCGCGTGGATGCAGGACCGGATCGGTCCGAACCGGGTTGGTCCGCTGGGACTGTTTCAGCCTGTAGCCGACGGCATCAAACTGCTGCTCAAGGAAGAGGTGATCCCGTCGCATGTGGATCGAGTTCTGTTCGTGCTGGCTCCCGCGATTTCCGTCTTCACAGCGATGATGGCATTTGCGGTGGTGCCGTTCGGCCCGGTCGACGATCCGGCGGTACCGTCGTTCCTGAGGTTCATGATTGCACCAGACATTGATATCGGCATCGTGTTCATATTCGCCGTTACCAGTCTGGCGGTATACGGCATTGTGCTGGGCGGATGGGCGTCGAACAACAAGTACAGTGCCCTCGGCGCAATGCGGGCCAGTGCACAGGTCGTGAGTTATGAGATTCCGCTGGGCATGTCTGTGCTGGGTATCGTACTGCTGTCGGGATCACTGAATCTTGAAGAGATCATGAAACAGCAGACTGACGGCGGGATCTTGAACTGGAATATCTGGTTTCAGCCCCTCGCAGCGTTGATGTTTTTCACGGCCTCCCTTGCCGAAGCCAACCGTCTGCCGTTTGACCTCGCGGAATGCGAGCAGGAACTGATCGGCGGCTGGCATACCGAATACAGCGCTCTGAAATGGGCACTGTTCTTTCTCGGCGAATACACGCACATGATCACGATCAGTTTCCTGACCGCGATTCTGTTCTTCGGCGGCTGGAGTTTTCCAGGGATCGCCACGCCGGAGAGTGCGTATTTCGGTGCGTGGATTGTGAAACTACTGGTACTGATCACAAAAGCATTCTTCTTCATCTGTGTCATCATCATGCTGCGGTGGACGATTCCCCGCTTTCGCTTTGACCAACTGATGGAACTGGCGTGGAAGGTGATGATTCCTCTGTCTCTGGCGAATGTGGTTATGGTGATGTTCTATATGCACTTCCGGGGTCCGGAACACGACAGACTGAGTCCCTGGTGGCTGTTTGCAGGTTCTTTGGCACTGTTTGCTGCATGGGGTGTCGTCAGCAGCAATCTTCGCGCCGCCGAGATCCAGGCTCGTCCGGGATTTCAGGCAAAGAAAATGAGGGCTGCTGTGCCGCACGGAGGTCATTGAGTTTCCACGGGACTGGCCTTCGTGATGTCGACGGAAGGCGTTCCGGCGGCAGGAGTGGCGCAAGAGCCGTTGAACCCTCGGGGCGAGCCCGGTGGCGGTGATAATCGCAGTGGTGTTAAGAGGCGGTGTAATGTCCGATACAAAACCAAAGAAGACGATCACCTGGGTCGAGGAGCCGGAAATCGGCTTCTGGGAATCTACGTTTGTGCCGGCCATCATGAAGGGTCTGAAAACGACTCTTCAGCATGTGCTGGACCGCAAGACGGTGACTCAACAGTATCCGGAAGTCACGCCGGATCTGCCGCTGCATTATCGCGGGGTGCATCGCCTGAACAGGGATGAACAGGATCGCGTGAAATGTGTTGCCTGCATGATGTGTGCGACGGCCTGCCCGGCAAATTGCATCACGATTGAGGCTCAGGCTGCACCATCGGAATGGACTGATCGTGACAAGTTTCCGAAGTCCTTTGTGCTGGACGAACTTCGCTGTATCTATTGCGGCATGTGTGAAGAAGCCTGCCCGGTGGATGCCATTGAGCTGACGCATATTTACGATCTCACGGGTGAAACCCGGGCGGAGCTGCTGTACGACCGTGAAAAGCTGTTGAGCGTGTACGACAGGACAAAAGACAATCCGAGGGATCCGGTGCGAACAGGCCGCGGTCTGCTCGGGCCTTCATCTGAGTTTACTTCGCTGCCGACACTTGGTCCGGCAACGGGTGTCCCGAATGCAGATCGATCTGCGAAGGCGGAGACAGCCGGAGTGATTCGGTCAAACGGGGAGCAACCAGAATCATGACGGAGTGGCTCAGAAACTATCCGGCCGCGATCGTGGGGCTTGTGCTGTGGGCCGTCGGACTGATCTGGCTGATGCCCGGACGGAAGGCCGGTCCCGCGCGGGCATCGACATTCGGACTGCTGATCACCGCGGCCGGACTGGTCACGTTTTGTTTCTCCTGCGGGAGGCCACAGGGCGAGCTGGCGGACGAAGTCATGTTCTGGCTGTTCGGTGTCGGGGCGCTGCTGTGCGGGGGCCTGATGATCACGGCCCGCAACCCGGTTTATGCCGCGTTGTGGTTTGCTCTGGCGACGCTGAGCAGCTGCGGATTGTTC
>JANNGQ010000875.1:0-2555 GCA_031403975.1 Planctomycetota bacterium | reverse complement strand
CATGTGATGAACCGCACGGTGCGGCGGTGTTTTCTGCTGGGAGATGATCGGTTCAGCGGGAAGAACTACGATCATCGCAAAGTCTGGATCGATGAGCAGCTCGTCCAGCAGGCTCGGTACTTTGGGATCGACTTGCTGTGTCAGGCGATCCTGTCGAATCACATTCACCTGGTCTTGAGGTCTCGTCCCGATGTGGTGGCCGAGTGGGATGACAACGAGGTGGCTCGTCGCTGGCTGATGCTGTGTCCTCTGCGGCGGGATGAGCAGCGGCAGCCGGAAGAACCGACGGAGTTTGAGATCAACAGTGTTCGAAACGACAAGCAGAGGCTGGCAACGATTCGAAGCCGATTGAGCGACATCTCGTGATGGATGAGACTGCTCAGTCAGAACATTGCCCAGCGTGCGAACCGGGAAGAAACAAGGTCCGCCGCCGAGCGAGTAGCGAGGACAAAGGCCTGGACCGCGGTAGCCTGAATCAGTCAAATTCTGGCAGGCGCGCTATCGAGCCGTTCGCTTGCTGGATGAAACGGCTGCAGCAACAAGGGATTCCTGCCGATGTCGACTGCGGACTAACGGAGTCTTCTGGACCGCCGATACCACGCTCGCCGCGAAACGCGGGAGCTGTTGTCGACGGTTTAGACGGATACTTCCGGATGGCCTTACGCGGAGCTGTTGGCTGATGCATCCTCGGACCGTTTTGTGCTGGCGATACGTTGATTACGGGCGGGCAGGCGGGCGCCTTTTTCGACCGGTCGTAATGGAGGAGTGTTATGCTGAAGCATAACCTACTGCAACAAAAGAGGGGCAGGTCTCATTGATTTCTGGGGTCTTCGCCAGCAGTCCCGGTGTAAGGACAAAGCAAGGTCCTTCGTGCCCTGTTTGTGCCTTTTTCTCTTTCCCCTTTGCGCTTTCCGATTGCTCGGGACATCGTGTCTTCCACTGTTGTTGCGGTCTGATTCGGGAAGTAAGATAGCGAGCCTGGAATGATGACTGGAGATTTCGAGTGATTTGATCTGAGGCGACCATGCTCAATTTCGTTGGACGCGGCAGTGCTCACACGTGTGATGGAACGACGCGCCGGGATTTCCTGCAGGTGGGGTCGCTGGGTGCAGCGGGTCTGTCGTTGTCGGGTTATCTGGATGCGAAGGAGCAGGGGCACGTTTCTGACGGGCATGACGAGCGCTCCTGCATCATGATTTTCAACCTGGGGGCTCCGAGTCAGCTCGACACATTTGACATGAAACCGGACGCCCCGGCAGAAGTGCGAGGACCATTCAGGCCGATCGCCACCCGCAGCGGCGGGTTTCAGATTTCGGAGATCCTGCCGAAGATTGCATCGATCTCAGAGCACATCGCTCTCGTCCGCAGTTGTCACCACACGGGTGCTGCCGTGCATGACGCAGGCTGGCAGATGATGCAGACCGGTCGACAGTTCGCAGGCGGGGTCAACACGCCTCATGCGGGCTCAGTGCTGAGCTATCTGAAAGCGCGCCGTTCGGACTTGCCGCCATTTGTAGTTCTTCCGGAGACAATGGGCCGCGGTGGCGGGAACCTTCCGAACGGACAGGCCGGCGGATTCCTCGGCAAGGCACACGATCCGTTTGCGCTGATGGCTGATCCGTCGAAACCTGATTTCAAGGTGCCCGACCTCCTGCCTCCGGAATCGCTTGGCGAAGTCCGCATGGCGCGGCGGCGCAGGCTGAGGGATCTTGTGGATGCCACGGTGACAGATTTTGAGTCCACCGAGAACGCCGCAATGATGAGTCGCAATTTCGAAGCGGCCTACCGTCTGATGACCAGTCCTCAGGCACGCGATGCTTTTGATCTCTCGAAGGAACCTCAGTCTGTTCGCGAACGCTACGGGATGAATCGCTTCGGACAGTGCTGCCTGCTGTCGCGACGCCTGGTCGAGGCCGGCGTCCGATTCGTGACCGTGAATACGTTTCTGACAGTCTTTGATGAAATCACCTGGGACATCCACGGCTCGAAGCCTTTTACATCAATCGAAGGCATGCGGGACATCGTGGCTCCAATGTACGATCAGGCGTATTCGGCACTGATCGAAGATCTGCATCAGCGCGGAATGCTGGCAACCACAATGGTCTGCAACCTTGCGGAATTCGGGCGAACCCCGAAAGTCAATCCTGCAGGCGGGCGAGATCACTGGCCTCAAGTGTTCACCGTGGGATTTGCCGGCGGCGGAGTAAAGGGCGGACAGGCGGTGGGCGCGAGCGATCCGATCGGCGGCGTTCCGGCCGACCGCCCGGTTCAGCCAGGTGACGTCATCGCAACGATCTTTCACAGTCTCGGGCTGAAACTGGATTCGCATCTGCCTGGTCCCGCCGGGCGACCGTTTCCTCTGGTCGACTTCGGATACCGGGAAATCCACGAGTTGTTTTAGACGGTGCAGCAAAGATATTCGCGTAGCCACGCTCGCCAGAGCGTGGGATTTCGAGCATCGTCCCACGCTCGGGCGAGCGTGGCTACAACCCCGATTTGCCACGACGGCATTGGTGCTCCGCATCGGAAACTCGCGAAGCGGACCGTCGCGGCAC
>JANNGQ010000874.1:0-8395 GCA_031403975.1 Planctomycetota bacterium | reverse complement strand
GGTCGAGTACTTCTGGCAATTGAATCGTCATGTGACGAGACTGCAGCGGCGGTGGTGCGGGAAGACGGCGAGATCCTGTCCAGCATCGTGGCGTCGCAGTTTGAACTTCATCAGGAATTCGGCGGCGTCGTGCCAGAGATCGCATCTCGCGCCCATGTGCGTCGCATTCTTCCGGTCATCGACGCTGCGATGAAACAGGCGGGTCACTCACCATCGCAACTGTCCGCTGTGGCTGTAACAACGGAACCGGGACTTGTGGGCTCACTGTTGGTCGGGCTGACTGCGGCCAAGACAATCGCCATGAGTCTCGGCATTCCGCTGGTGACGGTGAATCACGTCGAGGCTCATATCTTTGCATGCGGAATGGGACGACCGGAATCGATCTACCCCTGTGCGGGGTTTGTGGTCAGCGGCGGGCACACGAATCTGTACGATTGTCACTCTGCAACATTCTGCCGACTGATCGGAAGCACGACTGACGACGCCGCCGGAGAGGCATTCGACAAGGTGGCGAAGATTCTCGGACTGCCGTATCCGGGTGGCCCGTCGATCCAGAAAGCAGCAGCCTCGGGTGATGCATCAACGTACAGGATGCCGAGGCCGTTATTGCACAGCGGTCGGCTGGACTTCAGCTTCAGTGGACTGAAAACGGCGGTGTTGTATGCCGCTCGAGGAATCCCCGGACCAAATCAACTGGCGGAGACGCCCGTGGAATGCGTGGCGAATCTTGCGGCTGCCTTTCAGGAAGCGGCGGTTGAGGTGCTGGTCGCGAAGTGCCGAATGGCGATCCGACAGCTTGGATATTCCCGACTGTGCGTCGGCGGCGGCGTCGCTGCAAATCTGCGTCTCCGGAATGATCTGCAGAAAATGGCCGCGTTGGAGAGTATTGAACTGCTTGTGGCACCGCTCGCTCTCTGCACTGACAATGCGGCGATGGCGGCGATCGCCTGGGATCTGCTCCGCGCCGGACGAATCGCCGAACTTGATGCCGACGTCCTTCCTGGACTCGTCCGGCACCATTTCAAACGGAAGTGATTTGCTGATTTCGCGAAGTCCCTTCTCACCTTGAGGACTGTCGGCTTTATCGTGGGGCAGGCTTTCAGCCTGCCTCGTTGATAAAAAACACGGACGTCTTTTCCTGTCCAGGCAGGCAGGAAAGCCTGCCCCACGAGGAATCGGGACTAATCCGACAGTCCTTTTGGGGGGTGGAGGTGGAGAAGGCGGTCCCGGCGCGCCGGGACTCCGCCCGCTGGAACTTGTCGTCCGTTCGTCGAAGTTCGTTGCCTTATTCCGCTCGCAGTCCTGCGCAGACGCCCCGCCGACGGAGCGGCGGGCCAACAGTAGACTGCCCCGACCGATCAGCCGACCTTCATTGCTGCTGACAGAATCTGCGAAGTGCTCGGACGCATAATACGGCCGTCGACCAGGTCGCCTTTCTGGAGAGTCGCCCGGATATCCTTGCCGCTGATTGACCAGGGTTTTTCATCCTTGTGTCGTTCCATCAGGTCAACTCGTCCGGCTGATTCGTAATACGCAGCGAAACCGACGTTGACGGTCTTGATCTTCAGGTCGCCGCCGAGCTTCTTAAAGATCTCCTGAGCATCAAAGTCGCCCCAGATCGATTCGCCGTTGTTGTATGGTGCGTCGGCGTGCTTGCGTCCGATCACCAGATGCGTGTAGCCCATATTCTGGCGATAGATGCCATGCATCACGGCTTCCTTCGGTCCGCCGTAGAACATCTTGATGTCCAGACCCAGCAGGACAACTCGGTCCGGAACAGATTCACCGCGAGGCCCCCACAGGTTCTGATCGCTGTCGCCGTCGCCGAGTGATCGGTCGGTGATCAGTTTCTCATAGGTCTTCATGCGGATCTCAGCATTGACGTCGTCGCCTTTGACTTCGCCGATCAGCGGATTGAGCGCTGCTCCGGCGTTGTGCCCTTCCCGCAGCAGCACTTCGAGACCATGCACGAGTGCGTACTCGTGAGCCCGATGCAGCGGGTTGCGAGTCTGAAACGCAACAACCGCATTCCAGCCCTTGCTGGCGAGCATCTTGCGGACTTCACGCGGCGTCAGCACGTATTTTCCGAAGGACGAATTCTTCGGTTGCGGCAGAACTCTGATCTCGCCGCCGATCAGATGCGACTTGTCCGATTCACTCTTGATGACCATGTCGGCACCGGGATGATCGATGCGGTCTGTGAGGTACACCGATCGCAGATACTTCAGCTTTGGCCATGCATAGACGTCATTGATCTCCAGCGTCGCGACGATGTCACCGTTCGGGGCAGTCAGAGCCACCTTCTGTCCGGCCTTCAAGGTCTTTGCCAGATCAGCCGTCACCGGGAACGCGATCGGAATCGTCCAGGCGTACTTCTGTCCATTGCTGACGACAAAACACTCATCAAGCACCTGATTGTAGACGGCTGAATTCATGGGCCCGGTCAGAGGACTGAGCGTTCCGTCTCCGAAACGGTAAACGCTGCTCAGGTCCGCAGACGACACTGCCACCTGCGGCAGAGTCTTTGCTTCCGACAGAAACGCTTCTCGTTCCTGTTCGCCGACGGTTCGGCAGACAGGTTCCGACAATCCACCATGCGGTGCGATCAGATCAGCCATTGCAACATATTCCTTCGAGGCATTTAACGCCTCCAGAGAGCACTCAATCCCGGTCAGAATTTCTACGGCAGCCAGAGAACCTGCGGACGCTATGGGAACACCAGAATTGAGTCAAGAAGTTCCTGGAACCGGTAACCCCGGCTGCCGTCACTGATGCAACGCATGCGGGCGAAATGTCATGCTCGTCCCGTGGAACAGGTCAGGCGGCCCGGGCAGTTTCCGCCACACGAACCAGCGCGGGCTGCCGCTGATACCATTTCAGAATGCCCTGCAGTTTAGCGCTGTTTTCACTGCTGCTGAGCCTGCGCAGGAGCTTCTCCGCGAGAGGCGTCGTGAATCGGTTCACAATCGGTTTCAGCCAGCCGGCGAGTTCAATCCGCTGACCGACGGGGATCTTGCGGAATCCCATGCCCGTCTTGAACTGGTCGAGCGACTCCAGATCCGCCTGGATGGATTCGTAACCGTAACAAACTTGCCGAATATCTCCGGAACGCATCCTGTCGTGAAGGAAGCGATAGACCAGGGCGTTATTCGGAAACGAATCCAGGAAGCGCAGTGACGACCTCACGATCAGCATGTTGGCGACGTCTTCTATCGTGAACGAAATCAGATACGCCGCCAGTTGATCGCCGACAAACGCAGCCCAGGTTTCCGCGCCTTCGGTCTTTGCGGCATTGTCGTAGTACCGAGTCCAGTGTTCCGCGAGATCAGACGGGACCTTGCGACCCTGACGGATCAGCGTGTCGGCGTTCAGAGGAATCGCCAGCCTCTTCAGCAGATCGAAGTCGACTCGTTCGACGCGGCAAGCTTCCAGCCCGCGGCGAACCTGAGTCCTCGTTCTGCTACGAAGTGCCGGAAAGTCGTAACTGGCGTCATCACACGAGATTCGGAAACTCTGGACACCCTGCTCCAACGGACAGCCAAAGCGTGCCACAAGTCCATCGCGGCCCAGCACCGCCCTCAGATCGACACTGCAGGCGTCGATGTCTCGATGATAGGGAAAACTGGAATAGACGCCGCGATGCGTGTTGCTCCAGTAAAGGCCGTTTGCCTCTCGAACGGTATGTCCCATTCGCTGCAGAAACTCAACAAAGTGCTGCGGGCTGACGGACATGCTCAGGCTTCACGGGCTGGCAGGACACAGCTCAGACGGCGCGCCTGAGAATTCCTGGAAAAACCAGCAGGCGCTCCGCCTGCTCTACGGTGTCGGACAGAATGATCGACACCGGAAGTGTAGATCGATCGGCGGAAACGGCTCAAGAGGGATCAAGCACCGTGCTTCTTCAGCGTTGTCAGTGTCTCCAGAATGGCTTTACTGTCTTCCGCTGCCTTGACGGTGGTGTTCTTGGCGGCAATTCTGCCGTCGAGCCCGATGACAAAGGTCCATCGTTTGGCCGTGATGCTGCGTGTCAGAGTCTCTTCGATGCCGTCAATTGTCGCTTTTACCGACTTCTCCTCGCGAGTGATCGGGACACCGAAGGCTTCAGCGACTTTGCCTTCGGTGTCCGCCAGCAATGTGAAATTCAGTTCATGCGCTTTCTTGAAGAGCTGATGATTGTGAGTCGAATCACCGCTGACTCCGACAACTTCGACGCCCTCATCCTTCAGTCTGGCCAGGTCATCTCGGAATCCGCAGGCTTGCTTTGTACATCCGCCCGTCATGTCGGCCGGATAAAAATAGACGACGACAATCTTCTTGCCGACATGGTCGCTCGAAATCCAGGGCTTGCCGTCGTCGCCCTCAGCTTCGAACTTGGGTGCTTCATCGTTGACTTTGAGGTCAATCGCATCGTCGCCCATGACGACCGCTCCGCAACACAACAGAGCCAGATTCAGAATCGCTGCAAGCCGAACGAACTGCAACATGGAATTCCCCTTCTGAAGAAACTGTGATGAACGCCGGTACGCCGATATCACGTAATAGTGAAAACAGAAGTAATAGTCGACCCTGCAGCAAGTGCTAGTCGCTGGCGAGGCGGTACCCGATGCCCTGTTCGGTCAGCAGGTGTTGCGGCTGAGCAGAGTTGAATTCGATTTTGCGGCGGAGGGTCGCCATGAAGACACGCAGGTAGTGCGTTTCATAAACGTCGTGCGGTCCCCAGACTTCTTTCAGGAGGAAGCGGTGCGTCAGCACTTTGCCGGCATGGCGAACCATTGTCGTAAGCAGTTTGTACTCCAGCGGCGTGAGATGTACCTCCCTGCCTTGCGCAAACACGCGACGGGCAGCGAAATCGATCTTCAGATCGCTGTGTTCGAAGACGCTCGATTCGCGATCTGAAGTCAGCCGGTTTGAACGGCGCAGCGCGACTCGGATCCGCGCCAGTAATTCACCAGTGCTGAATGGCTTTGTGAGGTAGTCGTCGGCTCCGCCATCGAGCGCGGCGATCTTTTGCTGTTCCTGGTCGCGTGCCGACAGAATGATGATCGGTGCCCGCATCCATTCGCGAAGTTGCCGCAGCACCTCCTGACCGTCCATGTCGGGTAAACCCAGGTCAAGAATCACCAGATCCGGCGGCTGTTGTGATGCCAGCATCAACGCCTGCTTGCCGGTTTCTGCCTCCTGTAGTCGGTAGTGCTCAGTCGGCAACGAGGCTCGCAGAAATCGCCGGATCGCGAGTTCGTCTTCGACCAGCAGAATGAGCGGTGTGTGGGACATGACAAACTTCCGGGAACTCAGTGACCGATCGGCACTTCAGGCGGTCGCAAATGGCAAGGCAGTGATATCGCAAAGTCTGCTCCGCCAGTTGCGAGATTCCGGGCGTTGATCGAGCCGCCGTGAGCCTGCACAATACCTCGGCAGATCGCAAGCCCCAGGCCGACTCCCCGACGACCGTCGGGCACAGCTGATTCCCCTCGCACGAATTTCTCGAACAGGCGTGATTCAACTCCACGTGGCAATCCGGAGCCGTTATCACTCACATGGATTTCGACACCCGCCGGGTTCTCACGCGCAGTAATCTCGATGCGACTCTCAGGCGGAGTGTATCGCGCTGCATTCTCCAGCAAATTGACGAAAACCTGCTCGAACAGCACGCCATCAACATGGACCATCGGCAGATTTGCGGGAAGCTGCGTCGAAATACTGTGCCGCGCAAGCTGCTCGCGAACATGATGCAGTGCCGAGCCGACGATTTCTTCCAGCACATGCCATTCGCGTTTGACGTGAATGCTGCCGGATTCCAGCTGAGTCATGTCAAGCAGATTGTCGACGAGGCGGCTAAGCCGACGCGATTCGTCGACGACGGACTGCAACAGTTCGCGACGCGAGATTTCTGAAAGCCGCGATTCGGCGTCCAGGAGGCACGTCGCGGCTCCAGCCATTGTAGCCAGCGGCGTACGCAGATCGTGCGAAACTGAACTGAGAAGCGAGCTCCGCAGCTGTTCCGTCTTGACCTTGACCTGTGCGTGTTGAGCATCCAGCACCGACTGGTCGCGTTCGATGGCGAGCGCGATCAGGCTGCCGCAGGTTTCCAGCAGGAGCCTCTGTTCGGGATCAAGAAACCGGCCGGAGTCGTTGGGCTTCACGCCGATTGCGCCTACAGTCTGCCGCGATCCGACAAGCGGCACAAACAGTGCCGTTGCATTCGGCAGCGTATCGGTCAGGGCTCCGGCCACCTGACTGTGCTCGGCGACCCACTGCGCGACGACGGCGTTCACCGGGTGAGCCGCGATGCTCGTCTGCTGGCCGAATCTGAGCTCCATGCCAGTCTCGCTCCGCAGGAAGATGACGACTTCGCCCGAGAATACTTCGGCGAGCAGGCGTCCCGCCGTCTGTGCCAGAAACTCGCTGCCGACCAACTCACTGAGTTGTCGAGTCAGTCGAAAGAGCGCGGCCGTGCGTCGTTCCTGCTGCCGTGACAATTGAAGTTGCTGTTGAACGCGCGCAGTCAGGGTGCTGATCAACAGGCCGATAACCAGCATCACAACGAACGTCAGGACGTATTGCGCGTCGCTGACTGCGAAACTGAACCGGGGCGCGATGAAGCAGAAATCAAACACCAGCACGCTGACCACCGAGGCGGCGATCGCCGGGCCACGTCCCAGCCACGCGGCGACGAATGCTACTCCCAACAGGAACACCATCGCAATATTTGCTTCATCCAGCCTCAGCCACACGAAGCCCCATCCGACTAAGCCGCAAACTGCGACCACAAGCGCGGTCTTCTGGTAGCCCCGCCAGTCAATCGGCGGCGATGACATTGCTTCGACGCGCAGCGGGCTGCGAGGGACTTCGTCATCGCCGTCTTCGCCGCGAATGACATACACGTCAATTTCACCGCTCCGTTCGAGCAGTCGATCGACAATGCCCCGCCCGAGCAGCCGCTGCCACCACGATTGAGCCGTCTTACCAACGACGATCTTCGAGACGTTTCGCGACTGCGCGAATTCAAGCAAAGTTCCCACGACACTGTCAGCAGCCAATGCGTGAGTTTCGGCCCCCAGCCGTTCGGCAAGGCGGAGATGTTCGGCAACTTGCTCACGGGCGGCGGGCGACCGCAATGTGCTGTGCGGTACCGTGACCGAGACCGCCAGCCAATCGCAGCCGAAGGCGACTGACATTCGCTTGGCCGTGCGCAGCAATCGAGCGGTTGTCGGGCTCGGTCCCACGCAGACCAGCAGCCGTTCGTTGGTGGCCCAGGGGACAGTCGCTGACTTTTCCTGCCGAGCTGCATCCACGTCGCGGCGCAGCCGATCGGCCGCTTGTCGCAACGAGAGTTCACGAAGCGCGACGAGGTTCGATTTCTGAAAGAAACTCTTCAGGGCCCGTTCGGCCTGTGGCGCAAGATACACCTTGCCGACAGACAGCCGTTCCGTCAGTTCCTCCGGCGTGATGTCGATCAGTTCAATCTCGTCGGCTCGTTCGAGTACCGCATCGGGCAGCGTTTCGTGCACGACGACGCCGGTGATCTGCGCAATCACGTCGTTGAGACTCTCAACATGCTGTACATTGAGGGTCGTGTAGACATCGATCCCGGCGTCGAGAAGTTCTTCGACGTCCTGCCAGCGTTTGGTGTGTCGCAAACCCTCGGCGTTCGTGTGAGCCAGTTCATCAACCAGCAACAAGCGGGGCTTGCGAGCGAGCCCCGCATCGAGATCGAACTCGCGAAGCGTCACTCCCCGATACGAAACGTACCGCAACGGCAGGGCTTCGAGCCCTTCCAGCAACGCTTCCGTTTCGACTCGCCCGTGCGGCTCGACATAGCCCACAACAACTTCAGATCCATGAGCCTTTTCACGTCTCGCGGCTGCAAGCATCGCAAACGTCTTGCCGACGCCGGCCGCATACCCGAAAAACACCTTGAGACGTCCGTGCCGGGCACGACTCTCGTCCGCCTTCACGCGGACCAGTAATTCATCGGGACTCGGTCGTTCATGAGTCATGGTTGACGATTTGTTGTATGCAAAGTGCATCACGACTGCTGTCGGAATCGGGAAGCCGTGAGTCGGCTCCTTCCCGTCAAGCGTGAATCAACAGGTTGATGCTTTCCGGCAGCAACTCCGCGACCTTCTGGATCACGTCGCCTTTCATCACCTTCCAGAGCGCGCCGCGGCGAGTCGCGCCCAGCACGAGCACATCGACCGCGTGCGTCGCCGCAATATCAAGGACAGTATCGGCAATGTCATTCGAAGTCGCATACACGAATCGCCATGACAATCCGAACTCGGCTGCGGTCCTTTCGGCCAGTTGATTGAGTTGCTGAGCTTCGCTGTCGGCCGCCATATCGGACGGACGGGCAGGACCAACATCCACCGCGATGTATCGGATGTAGACAACC
>JANNGQ010000873.1:0-2102 GCA_031403975.1 Planctomycetota bacterium | reverse complement strand
ATCGGACTTTGCCGAATCACGTCCGAAGAGCCGGTCGCCAAAGGCGTACGCAGGATCACGGCGATCACGGGTCCGAGGGCTCTGCAGAAAGGCCGCGAAACTGATGAACTTGTCGCGCAGCTGCAGAGGATCCTGAAAGCGCCTCAACCGACGGAGCTTGTGGCGAGGATTGAATCGTTGCAGAATGAGGTCAGGACGCTGAACCGGCAGATCGCTGACCTGACATCGGCGTCCGTCGCCGATGCCATCGGGGAACTGGTCGCAAAGGCAGAGACGATCGCAGGAGTGAAACTCATTGCGACGCGTCTGCACGGCGTCTCTCGTGAAGCACTGCGGGACTTTGCTGACCAGTTGCGCGAGAAGCACAGCCCGATTGCCCTGATTCTGGGAGCGGAGATTGAAGGCAACGTCGCGTTCATATCGGCAGTGAGCAGGAGTTTGGTGAAGGATCGGAAACTGCACGCCGGGAATGCAGTCAAAGCTGCCGCCGCTATCGCCGGCGGCGGCGGCGGCGGACGGCCCGACATGGCAGAAGCCGGTGCAAAGCTTGTGGAAAAACTGCACGAAGCGATCGAGGCCGGTGCGGCTGAACTTAAGATGCAGCTCGGAGTGTGAAATCCTCATCAGGATCCCGAGTGATGCTTTTGCGATCCTCAGATTCAACAAGATATGACATGATATCCCGGATCGTTCACTGGTGCCGCAGTGATCGTCAATCAGCAGTGTCGGCATTCCGGCGGAACGTGACGAATGTAATGGTGCAGTCACGTTCAGCGCAGGTTTACTTTGAAAGTGCTCCCATGCAGGAAGAAATCGACAAACTGTTGTTGGAGATCCAGCGGTCCCGGTTCAATGATCGTCGCACGGAGCCCCGTCAGCCATTCGTCAGACCAGTGCAGATTCATCTTCCGCAGGGGTCGACAACGACGGCGTTTTCGAAAGACCTGTCGGCGCAGGGCATCGGCATCATCAGTAATGTCGTATGGCCGACCGGCACAATTGCGGAACTGGAAATCCACAGCACGACAGGAGACCCTGTAATCCTCCGCTGCGAAGCCCGCTGGTGCGATCCGTACGGCAAAGGCTGGTTCGTCGTCGGCTGGAAGTTCATCGGAGTAGCCTCACGGCCGGTGTCCTGACCCACTGCAGAAACACAAATCGCCCGGCCGATTCAGCGGCGGACAATACCGTAATCCGTTGTCCGCAACGAAACATGAGAATGTGCGTCTGTAGCCGAAGTCGTGAGACTACAGAGCCAGCGCGTCACCCCGGAGTTACCAATGCACGATCACAGGTTTTTGAACGAACACCGACAACTCACGCGGAGATACTTCCTGGGATACGGTGTCGTCGGAGCGACGGCGACCGGTGCTGTGCTGAATGAGGTTGCCGCGGAGCCATTCGGGATGACTCAGTGCAGCACGACGAACACTGCATCGCCTGTCAGCGCTGCGGTGCCTGTCAGCGCTGTTCCGACGCACTCCGCAGACAAGGACGACAAGGCGGGTGTGATGCCCGATCCGTATTTCACACCGGCGGACGACTTCCGAGACGTCTCACGCGGCAAACCGATTCCGCACACTTTATCGGACGAACTGAAGCAAGCCGCCGGGCTGACACAGGAATCCTGGCAGCTCGAAGTCATTTCTGATCCGGATTACCCGGCAACGCTTGGTAAGCCACTGACGAAGGCCGACGGCACGGCGCTGACTTTTGACGCTTTGCTGAAGTTGAGTGAACAGCGCTCAGTGCGGTTTGCGAAAATAATGACCTGCCTGAATCTCGGCTGTCCGCTGGGCATGGGACTGTGGGAAGGCGTTCCGCTGCGAGACGTCATCTGGCTTGCGGAACCGCGCGAGGACCTGAGGCGAGTGTTCTACTTCGGCTTTCACAACAATGATCCAACCCAGATCTTTCGAAGCTCGCTGCCGATCGGTCGAGTGCTGGAAGATCCTTTCGATCTTCCTCCGGTCATCCTGTGCTACAGGCTGAACGGACAATGGCTGGATTCCGAACGCGGCGGCCCTGTCCGAATCGTGGTTCCGGAGGCGTACGGATTCAAATCAGTGAAGTGGCTGACTCACATCGTGCTGACGAACCTC
>JANNGQ010000872.1:0-1776 GCA_031403975.1 Planctomycetota bacterium | reverse complement strand
TGGAAAGTCCTGCCCCGCCTGAATAAAATTTTTTGGCCCCTTTTTTTGGATAATTGACGGCCCGTGAATGGCACACCATGCACTCAGCGCGACTGGGATAGTGCCACGTCTGTCTGCGTGTCCCGCCCTCGGCGCCTGGATCGATAATCGAAAACTCAACGTCGGCTCCGCGGGCATCCAGCAGCTCCGCATCCGTCTGCTCGCTGTTCCAGCGGTACGAATAGCCAACCCACTCATTCTGCTGCCGGACCATCAGTCGCGTCTCGATCCAGCGACGAGTCTCCGGGCGTCCGGCTTCCTGCTCCAGGGCAAAACTTTTGACGAGAACTGAGCCATTCGGGAAAGTCCATCCTCGGTTCGAGGTGTACTCAATTCTGTCTTCCCCGGGGACGGCAAGCCATCGCTGTTTGAAAGCACCGTCGGACCATAACTCGACGTTGACCGAATAAGGGATGACCGCCGGCAGTAACTTGTGATCCCCGACAGATGCGAACAAGCCCGTCTCGCTCAGCCGACGGGGAAACGTCGCGAGTGCGGTCGGAGGAGTCGGCTCAATCCGATAAAATGCACCGGCGTGATCGATGACCAGAAGATCGCCCGCGTTGTTCGTGGCGAACCCGGTAATCTGCAGCGTTGTGTCCGCCAGTTCACGATGAAACGTGACCTGAACCCCGTCATGACGAACGCCCCAGATTTTTCCTGTGGAATAGTCTCCATAGATGAAGCAGCCGTTCAGTTCCGGCAACCCGTGACCACGGTAGACGATACCTCCGGTCAGACTTCGGGATTCTGAATGATGGTGTTCTGCTGCCGGGGGAGTGATCGGCTGCGGCCCTGAAGTTCGCTGCAGATAAAACGGATGACTGCCTTCCTGTACGCTCCACCCGTAGTTTTCACCCTTCCGAATCAGATAGACCTGTTCCCAGAGATCCTGTCCGTTCTGACCAAGCCACAACTGATTCGACACCAGGTCGTAATCCATTCGCCACGGATTGCGAAAACCATACGCCCAGATTTCCGGGCGGGCTCCGGCCGTAGTGACGAACGGATTGTCAGGCGGGATTGAATACTGCCTTTCGCTCGACGGATGATCAACATCCAGCCTGAGCATCACGGCCAGCAGATCATTCAGCCCCTGACCGGTTTCCAGGGTATCGCTGTCGCTGGTTCCGTCGCCTGTCGGGCAGTACAAAAAACCGTCCGGGCCAAACGCCAGATCGCCGCCGTTGTGCCCATTGGAATCCCATTCCAGCACGACGACCTCGGTGTCAGCTGCGAGTCCGCCGTTCGGGACGCGGTCCAGTGTGAACCGGGAAATGCGATTTTGCTTATTGGCCGCCTGCATCGGCCCGTTGCTGATCAGAAAGAGAAACCCGTTCTCAACATACTGCGGATGAAAGCAGAAACCGTAAACCATGCGATCCATATGCAGCAATGGCATACTGGAGTCTGCATCCGGACGATCCTGAAACACTCGTAACCCGCCAGGCTCCTTCCAGTCGCCTTTGTGATCGATATAGAAGATGCGATCAGTCCCCGGTTCAGCTCGCATATAAACCGGCGCAAACAGAGGCAGCTTGTCGTACACGCGCGCCACACGATAAGGCAGCGGAGGATCGGGAGAACCCACAATCCGGGACTCCGTCCAGGCTCCGGGCCACACGTCCTGGGGGCGAGCGTGTGACAGCGGTGCGCTGCCTCGATGAACGCGACGAGGCGGACTTCGTCGTCGAAGAGGTGGTGACCCGGCGTTCGAAGGGTGGCACGCTGCGCGAC
>JANNGQ010000871.1:0-11228 GCA_031403975.1 Planctomycetota bacterium | reverse complement strand
CGTTCCTCACGTTCTCCATCATTCTGCCCGCATTGTTCTGCCATGCCCGATAGTGGGGTTGCCAAGGAAAACCCGGGACAATCGAACTACAGCTGAGTCATCAACTCAACCATTGCTTGTTTCAGCCGGGATGGAAGACTTGTGTGGCCATCAACCTGTGATGATCGCGAGTCGTTTCGAAACCTCATCAATTGTCGCCGGTCGGTGGCTGGGTTCGAGTGACAGGCATGCGTGGAGCAGGTTGCAGAGATCGGCGGGAATCCCGACAGCGACTGCCGCCGGCAGGGTGGGCCGATTCAAAGAAAGGACGTTGGCAATCGACTCAGCATAGTTGCTGCCAGCCATCGGTGGATGACCGGTGAGCAATGTCCACGCGAGTGCCCCGAATGCGTACACATCTGTGCGGAACGTGATTTCCCCGAATGCCGGTGATATCTGTTCAGGACTGAGAAAACCCGCGGTACCTCCGACTGGTGGTCGGTCGTCGACCGACTGAAACCAGCGTGCCATTCCAAAATCGAGTACCACGATCCGGCTGTTTGTCTGCCGCATGATGTTTTGTGGTTTGAGATCACCATGAATCAGGCGTTTGTCATGAGCGGCCTGCAACGCGGATGCCACTTGCTCAAGGATGCCCATGATCTCGCGGACAGAGCGATGTCCGGACTCGTGCCAAGCCTTCAGCGTTTCACCATCAAGAAGTTCGGCGATCAGAAAGATTCCACCGGCCGGTGTGCTGCCCCAGCCTTCGACCCGAAGAATCCCCGGATGGCGGATTGAGTGCAGTATCGAGTACTCCCGCCGAATGGAAGCGGCGCTGTCTGGATCTTTCCATAGTTCCCGGCGCAGGAATTTGACGGCGACCGTTTCACCCGATCGCCGGTCCATCGCACTGAAAACTTTGCTGAATCCTCCTTCTCCGATCAATCTGTGCAGCAGGAGATCAGAGTAGTGATGAGTCGGAACCGGTTCCGTCTGGTCAGCACTTTGCCAGGATTTATCTTCGCGATCTCTGATTCTCAAAAGTCTGTCAGCGGAGTACGCGGCGAGCCCCGACGTGTCTGCAGCCTCTCCAGGCACTGACCCACACGACAGCCGGATGTGCTCCAGCGTCCGTCTGACTGTTCGGTCACTGCAGTTCAGCGCTGTCATGACTTGTGCAACCGAACGGCCTCGCAATAACAACACGGCTATCTGTGCGTCGAGGTCACTCAGAGAATCCATCACGAGAAGGATCTCGTCGGTCATCATCACGACATGTTCGACGGCGGGTTCATCGGCAATCGCGGGGCTGAATGCATCGGTCGGATCTTCCGCTGACTCACATTCGACGGATCGTTGAGCAGCGGTATGCACCCGCACTTGCCGGCTCAGCTTTCGAAGCGTAATTGTTGCCAGCAAATGCCAGAGACTGATTTCATTGTCCGCCGTCAGTGAACCGCTGCGGGCTCTCACAAAAAAACTCCGCCACGCAGACATCACAATGTCTTCAGCATCGAATCGGCGAGCCAGCGACTTCGCCAGTCGCGATCGGACAAGTGCTGTCAGCCGAACCACGTACCGCTCGAACAGAATAGCCGCGGCCTGTTCGTCACCCGCCCGCCACGCAGTCAACAGGTCGCTCCCGCTCGATTCTGTATCACTGCGCTTCGCTTTGGGCATTGGTCCGGCCGGGATTTTCACGCAAGTTCTGAAACAGCCGGAGATTTCATGTCCGGATCAGGGAACTGCAGACCATTGACACTTCAGGTCGACGATGAGTGTCGTTGATTTGTAATACGTCAAACCAGATGGAGAACTACTGTGGCAATGGTCGTCACTGAACCCTGCTTCGGCTGCAAGTATACCGACTGCGTCGTCGTCTGCCCTGTGGACTGTTTTTACGAGGGTGAATCCATGCTGTTCATTCATCCGGATGAATGCATCGACTGTGGAGCGTGTGTTCCGGAGTGTCCGGTGGAAGCGATCTTCTATGAAGACAATGTGCCTCAACTTTGGCGGGAGTACATCGAGCTGAACCGGGAAATGGCTCCCAAGTGTCCCAACATTTCTGAAAAGAAGACTCCGCTGGCACTCATGACTGGCTCGGGCGGATGACTTGTCGGAAGCGATTCACTTCAGGTTCCGGCCAGGCATGGTTTATTCCTTCGCGGATTTCGGTGTGTTCCGCTCGCGGGCGGCAACGAAGGCAAGATGGCGTTCCCGCATTTCTTCCAGAAGTCGAAGCTTCTCCTCGTACGGAAGGGCGGCGAGTTTACTGCGAAATTGCTTTTTACTCGCCAGGATCTCTCGCAATTCGAATGTCGTCACGACAGAAATCTCGTTTCGAACGTTCGCCATTTTTCTGTCAGTCCAAATCGTGAAAGGATTCCGGAAAACTTCTCGGCATGCAGGACACCCGATTCCACGAACAGTACGACCCGCGTCATATCTTTTGGTCGCCCAGTCTCCAAAGCAAGTGCTGCCAGGTGCTCGGCAGAAAATATACGAGTGCTGATGCCTGCGACGAGCATCTCCGCAGCTTCTCGGAGTGCTTCTTCTGCCAAAGCGCCTGTGGGTGGCAGAAACTGGACGGGCCATCCGGCAATGATGAGATATTCTCCTTCGACCGTCGCTCCGCGAGGTTTGAGGTAGTCATACAACGGCTGCGGCGTGATCAGCAACTGGCCGGGTTGCGGTCTAAAGGAAACGAAGATGTCAATATCCAGGGTTGCCACAGGTTCCAGATAGAGTGCCGCTGCGACTGCGCCACCGATGGCATATCGATCAATCACGCCATCGCGTTCCATTTCATTGATCAATGTCAAAACACTCTGAATTCTCAATTCAGCATCCCTCTCAATTCACTTATCTCACTCATCCCCGGCTGATTTGCTGCTGGTCGTTCAAATCGCCTCAAGCCTGCCATTCACCCGCGTACTTTGTCTCGAACGGTTTGGCTTCCGCGACCGTTCTCTGATACAGGCGCTTAGTGATCTGCTTCACGTGCAGAAGGTCATGGGCAACCCAGGCAGACAAGAGATCCCCGGCGTGAAAGACTCCCAGTTTGGGATGGTGGTAACGCATTGACCAGTCCGGTGACGGGAGCTGCCGCAGCCATGCGAGCGATGTCTGACGTTCGGCAACGAAACGCTGCAGGATCTGTTTTGCGTCCTGTTGTTGGTACTGCCGGTCGACTGCCGCCCGGACCGGATCGATCGCCGGCCAGGATTCACCGGGGCATTCCACTGTCATCCGGAGTCTGGTACGGAAGTCGTCTACTTCCTCATCGAGCAAGTGGCAGAGGATTTCCACGATCGACCAGTCAGAGTCTCCAGGACGCCATCGCACATCGTCTGGAGTCAGATCGCTGACAAGTGCTGAAAGGGCGGCCGGAAAACACTCCAGCTGATGGAAAAAACGTTCCGCGTTCATTTGCGAACACTCCTGTTCAGGTCGTCTTTACGGATGGCTGCCGAAAGATCTTCGACCTGCACAGGCCCAGCTTATTCAGCCAGAACAGCCACATCGCCCACAGCGTCAGGAATCCGTAACGGGTGCTGCGGCGAAAATTGATGCTGGAGGCTTCCTTGAAGTAGCGGACGGGGACCGGGATGTCGCCGAGTCGGAAGCCGAAATAGACAGCCTGGGCCAGAAACTGCGTGTCGAATACAAAGTCGTCAGAGTTTTCTATCCACGGAACTGTTTCCAGAACTTTCCGGCGATAGGCTCGAAAGCCGCTGTGGAAGTCTCCCAGATTCTGCCCGAGGGCAACGTTTTCAAAGATCGTCAGGCAACGATTCGCAAGATACTTCCATCCCGGCATACCTCCCTGAAGTGCTTCCGCGCGAGTCCGGATGCGTGAGCCGAGAATCACGTCACAGTTGCCCAGCCGGATCAGTTCGGCCGCAATCGGGATGACTCGACTGTCGTACTGATAGTCCGGATGAATCATCACCACAATGTCCGCACCGCGTTCGAGGGCGGCTGCGTAGCACGTCTTCTGGTTGCCGCCGTAGCCCGTGTTCTTTTCATGACGGATCACGGTCAGTCCCAGCGACCGAGCCACCTCCACCGTGCGATCGCGGCTGCAGTCGTCGACGAGAATGATCTCGTCAACAGTCCCCGGCGGGATGTCTCGAAGAGTCTGTTCCAGAGTCGTTTCGGCATTGTAGGCCGGCATTACAGCGATGATCTTCGGCTTGTCGGAAGGTGGCATGCGTGAGGTATTCTGGCAGTCGGGTTTCTGGTGCTCATACGACTGAGCGATCCCGCCATACTGGACTGCAGGTGATTCGTCGTGAAAGATTTCAGCCCGCATTGTGCGTCGGGTTCCGGATCGAAGAACTCAACTGACGGCTAAGGATAGTGGCTGAAGTTCCGGACATGCAACCTGCCGACACACTGTGAATACGCCACGTTCCAGCTAACCTCACAGAATGATCCTCCACTCGGATGCGGATGGATCACGGCCCCCCAAAACGGTTAACTCGGGAATCGCTGCACAAGGACCTCACACGGGGCGTTCTTCAGCACTTCCTGTGTTACGGACCCCATCAGCAGCCGCTCGATGCCGCGATAGCCATGGCACGGCATCACGATCAGATCAGCGTTGTGGTCCCGTGCAAACTGCACGATGCCGGTGCCTGGATCACCATTGACGGTGGCCGATGACACGTTTCGAAACTCCGGTTTTGATGCAATGTACTGAGCCAGATGCAGGGCCGCCTGCTCGCTCCATATCTTTGGCTCTACGGCCCATGGAAATTCACCGTACGGAATAACCTGCGGAACAATGACGACGTGTATCACATGCACATGTCGCGGATCCGCAACGATGGACAGTGCCGTCTGAACAGCGTTGTCCGAAGCGGACGAGAAGTCGACTGGGACGACCACGCATTTTTTCGGAAACCAGACCATGTTCAGTCCTCTCTTCAGAACGCCTCACAAAACCGGCACAGGCACAGAATGGTTGTAGCCGAACTCGCGAGACTTCCGACCTGACGACACACACTTTCCGCTGCGATTTCGCGACTTCCGTGTCCCCTTCACCGCCAGACATCAACCGGAACGGCATGGGACGACGGACTACGGCATGACGAACTGATGTCCTTCCGGCTTGACGGTCAGCACAGGGCATGGTGACTTGCGGACGATTCGTTCGGCGACACTGCCCATCAGCACATGCATCAGTCCGGACCGGCCGTGCGTCCCGATGACGATCAGGTCGATGTCGGAGGTTCGTGCGTAGTCGATGATCTCCATGAAGATCGTCCCGATCCGAACTTCGCGACAGATCGGCTTTCCGTTTTCCCAGGCTGCGCCCGGGAGTTCGTTCAACTGCAACAGTGTTTTTCTTGCCAGTTCGTCAGACTGCGCCTGCATTGCTTCTGCGGAAAACATGCCCGCTTCAGGTATCAGCAGCGCCGGATCGGGAACCACATGCAGCAGATGCAGTTCCGACTCAAACCTGGAAGCGATCGCGCAGCCATAATCAACCGCAGGGCGGCTGAATTCGCTGAAGTCGGTCGGGACCAGAATCCTGTTCAACTGGATCATCTCAGTTCTCCCTCGAGGTAAATTCATCCATTGGACCTGAACGCTCCGGCACTTCAATCGACAGGATTGCCGCACCAGTCACGAAAGCCCCGGTAAGGAGCAGCGTGATCAGCAGTCCGACGCCGCACAGCGTCCGGACTCCGTCGTCCGGAAAATCACATTTCTTAAACAACGGTCGCGCGATCACGCCACAGACCCATGTCCAGTGCAGCATGATATGCAGGGTGATGCCGAGTGCCAGCGCGCACAGAATCGCAAACTGCAGGCTGGACCGACGAAGCCCTGTGATCCGCATCGGCACCGTTGCGATGCTGTGTATTCTCCGTCATCCGTGTTTGCATCGAAAAAATCTTAAACCAGTTTCAGAACGTGAGTCCGCCTCATCCTCGTTCGCCGGAACCACGGGCTTTTACATATCTCCCCACGATCCTGCGAACGTGGCTACGGTCCGAAAATGGAAATTGTTTTCTCCGCGCAGAGGGGACAATTCCCTGCAGGATCGTCTGTGGAATGATTGACGGCAAACGTGATTCCCCTGGCCATTGTCAGAATTCCTGTCGCGAGGACGCAGACCGCAGCCAGCCGAAACACCTTTCTCCGAATCGCGATCGTGGCCATTGCGAAACCCGTCCCGGTCGCCAGCATCACGGGAATCGTCCCCAGTCCGAAGCTCAACATCACCGCGGCGCCCTGAAGTGCGCTGCCGGTGCTGACTGACAGTGCGAGGAACGAGTACACAAGTCCGCAGGGAAGGAACCCGGTCAGCAGTCCCGCCACGAAGGCACCAATGGCAGAGCCGCCTTTCAGGAACTGGGCGAAAACAGACCGCGTCACGCAGGACGGCGCAGATCGCCGGCGGATCTTCCATGGAATCCAGTTTGATGCGTGCAGTCCCTGAGCCACCAGCAGCAGTCCTGCGACAATCGCCATGACAGATTGCAGCAGGACAGCGTTGGATTGTGTGCGCAGGAACCCGGCTCCGAATGCAGTCGTTGAGATTCCCAGAAACATGTATGTGGCGATTCGGCCGAAACTCCACAGAAGCTGACGGATGATCGAAGAGACCAGGGACGATGTGCCGAGACTCATCGTCGCAGAAATGCCGCCGCACATGCCGATGCAGTGTGCGGATCCGAGAACGCCGCCGACCAGGACCAGTGAGAGTTCGGCAAGAGTTGTCATGGTCATGCGAGCCTCCGATCCGGAGACTCATCAGCCAGCAGTCGCAGTGAGTTCGCGATGACCAGCAGACTGCTCACAATCATCAGTGCGGCTGCGATCACCGGATTCAGGAAACCGGCCGCAGCGAACGCGACGCCGATGGCGTTGTATCCAAAGGCCCAGATCAGATTCTGCCGAATCACTGACCGCGTGCGGCGCGCGAGCCGGACGGCCCACGGGATCCTGTTCAGTTCGCTGATGAGCAGACAGACCTGAGCTGATTCTCTCGAGACGTCGGCACCGCAGCCCATCGCAATTCCTGCATCGCTGGCCGCGAGTGCCGGGGCGTCATTGATACCGTCGCCGACCATCGCCACGCTGCCCAGTCGTCCACGCAGCCGAAGCAGGCGTTCGACTTTCTGGCCGGGCGCAAGTTCGCTCTCCACCGTCAGAAGCATCGGATCGACGCGTTGACCGGCCGCCGTCTGGTTTGCAGCGTCTGACATCAGCAGGTTTTCCCTCAGTTGTTCGGCCTGCGACGCCCGATCGCCAGTCAGCACTGCCAGATGCAGCCTGAGGTCGGCGCATTGTCGAAGCGCAAGGGCTGCGTCCGGTCGCAGCGTCTCCGCCAGGACAAAGACAGCCACCGGCTGATCACCGACAGAAAATGCCACGACTGAAGCTGCGTCCTGATCGGCTGTTGCCAGAATCCGAGCCAGCAGCATCCTTCGGCGAGGAGTAAACGAAGCATCGGCAAAGGCGTACTCCACGCTGCCCATCCGGATGCGAGTGCGATCGGATCGAAGGGCTTCCACACCACGACCGGGGACAGCTCGGATCTCGGTCAGCGAATCGTTCGGCCGGCCGTGCGGATCCAGCCGACTGGAAGCATATCGGTAGATGGCCTGCGAAAACGGGTGCGTCGACGATCCCGCCAGTTCTGAGGCCTGCCTCAGCACTTCGCACTCACACTGAGCATTCAGCACGCAAGTTCGTCGCACCTGCGGCATCCCGGTTGTCAGCGTGCCCGTCTTGTCGAAACAGATGGCTTTGATGTCTGCAAGGCGTTCGATCGCTTCTCCGCTGCGGAACAGCACTTGATGCCGAACGGCAGTGCTGAGCGCCGTCCAGACCGCAAGCGGCGTGGCCAGTCCAAGTGCACATGGGCAGGCGATCAGCAGTACACTCAGGCTGTGCTGGATCGCCGCACCGATGCCGGAACCGCGATGCCACAACAATGCCAGCCCGGCAACCGTGACAATCAGCGGCAAAAACCCTGAGGCAATTCGATCGGCCAGAAGCTGATAGTGGCCTCGCGACAGCCGAGCCTGCTGAAGCAGCGTCAGCAGACGTCCGAAAGAGCCGCCGCGAAATGCCGATGTCGTTTCAATGCTCACACAACCGTCCAGGTTGACAGTTCCACCCAGCACGGTATCGCCGTACGACTTGCCGACCGGTGTGCTCTCGCCGGTAAAAATCTGCTCATCGACGGTCGTCGAACCCGTCAGCAGTCGTCCGTCCGTGGGAATTCTCTCTCCCGGGCGGATCAGCAGCCGATCGCCCGGTGAGATCTGAGCGGACTGGATTTCTTCCATATCGTCAGCGCCGATTCTCTGCGCTGTCGCAGGCAGCAGTGCGGACAGTGCGTCGAGTGACTCGGTGGCCTTCTGCCGGCCGACGGCTTCGAACCAGCGACCAAACGTCACCATGACGAGCACTGTCGCTCCGACTTCAAAATAGACGGCACCGGAGCCCTGCACCACGTTCCATGCTGATACGACGTACGCCGCCGTCACACCGAGGGCGATCAGCAGATCAGTCGAATAGATCCGCTGCCGAAGACTGCTGACAGCGTTCTGCAGCAGAGGGATCCCTAATAGCAGCAGCACCGGAAGACTGAGCAGCATGCTCAGCCAGCGAAACACTTCCAGGAGTCGGTTCGCCGACGGTTCGGATGCAGGGCCGTAGATATCCGGCGACCACGAGACCATGGTGAAGGCCATCAGATTCATCGAGAAGAACACGGCCAGTCCCAGTCGGACGACGGTTCCGCGGACAAAACCGCCATGGCTGCGTTCTTCGGAGATCCCGTGTGCGATGCGGCAGCCGAAGCAGCAGTAAATGTCTTCTGCCGCTGCCGGGTCAATGTCCGCAGCAAGAGTGTCGTCGGTGTGAGGCTGTGGTCTGCGTCCGAATGTCGGTCCGGCCGGGAGCCCGCACCATGCACAACACTCGGCAGCATCCACCATTGTCCGCGGCTGATGCGACTGAGCATCAGACTGCGGGACCGGGCCTGCAGGCGAAATCGGCCGGGTGATCGCATTGTTCATGGTGGGGAAATCAGTTCGATCTGCAGCGCCGGAAACAGATTCTGGATGACATACCAGATCGCAAAGATCCAGAATCCGATCCAGATGACCCGGACATACCACGGAATCTCATTGCCGCGATAAAAATGCCAGACGTGGTCCTGTTCAGGCGATGTCTGTCGGGGACCGCCGGCGGAAAGTGATGGATCGGGCGGAACAGACTCAGTCATTGTGGTCCAGTTCTCTTTCGTTTTCGAGCATCACGTACTTCGGCTGTTCCAGATCCCGGAACATGCCATTGCACGCGGCCCACAGCAGCAGGAAGAAAAAGCCGGCACTGGCCAGCAGATAGTTAATCACCGGAGTGACCGCGAATCCGCCGTCGCTGACAACATCTGTCAGGGCGATCATCTCGCCGAATTTTATGATGAAACCCAGCAGACTGGGAATCAGTATGATGGCTCCGAACGCAATCGTGATGATCAGGGCGGTCGAACGCTTCCGAACCGTGAAATCACGTCTTGATTCCAGTGGGGCAGGCTTCCAGCCTGCCTCATATTCCTCAGAACATGGCAGTCTGAATGCCTGCCCCGAGGAAACGCGATCCGCCTCGCGGCGTTCAGGCTGAGCGGAATCTGCAGATTCTGAGATATCGTGTGTGGACTTCATTCTTCAGGTTCCCCGGATTCAGTTTTGGACAGCGGCGAAGGCGTCCAGGCTTCATAGAGCGGATACGTTTCGTGCCAGGAACCCAGCCACTGAATGTAAGTGATGATTGCCAGACCCTTCGCGTTCGGGCGATCCGGGGAACCATCAAAGAACCATGGATACTCCGGCATCGGCGAAGCCTGGGAGACACTGTCCGGTTTAAAGAAATGCACGGAGTGCCAGTCATTGGACCGGCGTCCTCCTTCACGGCAGAGGTCCGGCCCGACTCGGCGCGTTCCGAACAGCACCGGGCGCTGGAGTTCGTTCTGATACTCCTTCGATCGCGAAACCGGTCCCCAGCGCCTGTCTTCGTTGGATACCGGACGGACAAACTGACTGTGGCAATGCCAGCAGCCTTCGCCGACATAGATCCGGTGCCCCGTCCGCAGCGCATCGGCACAGCGGGCGTTCCACCAGTCGTCATCGACAGCCTCTCCGCCTGGCGGCTGTCCGAACGCCGTGTTGAAAGATTCCGGATATCGGCGGGCGAGGTCTTCGAACTGGTAGCGCAGGTTCGGATTCACCAGCTGCTCGACCGACTGCTCCGGAATGTGCCGGTACATCAGCGCCGGAACGACGGCGTTCGAGACGAACGCCAGCAGGAAGAATCCCATGCCCGCGACCCACAGAATTCCGGTCTTGCTTTCAAACATGGATCAGCCTTCATTCAATTGTTGTCCCGCTGCTCCGCCGGCGGGGTTTGTCGTTCTGCATCCATCAGCAGAAATAAGTTCCAGCCGGCGGAGCGACTGGTCAACAGTAGAGTCCAACCGTTCACTTTGCTTCTACGGCGACCGGACGCCAGGTCAGCACGATATTGATCAGAAGCGCAATCAGTCCTCCGAACATTCCCAGACCGGCGATCACGCGCAGAACCCAGAACGGGAACGAAAAATCCGTCGACGCATCCCACGGTTCCAGCGCGGCCCAGGACCAGCCCTGAAACAATCCCAGCAATGTCAGATCGCTGACCATCACGAACAACCCGACGGTCGACAGCCAGAAATGCCATTCGCACAGAGTCCTGCTGGCCCAGTCACGTTTCAGCAGTCTGGGAAACAGATACGTCATGATGCCCATGATCCACATGCTGAAGACGCCGAACATGACCATGTGTGCGTGACCGACAACCCAATCACTGAAGTGGATCACTTTCTGGAACGTCAACGTCACCTGAAACGCGCACTGCAGGCAGGTCAGAAAGTAAAAAATCATGCCCATGTAGAACCAGCGGATCGGCAGGTTCTCTTTGACACACGAGAAGTTGCCCCAGATCGAACCAAAGAAATTGATGATCACCGTGGTGACGACAAGCTCGACGGCAATCGTGGAGACGACTGCACCGTACTGCAGAAACATCGGGATCGGTGTGTACAGGAAGTGGTGGATTCCCTGCAGAGGATAGAAGAACGCAAGGCCCCAGAACCCGACCAGAGACAGCCCATGACTCCAAATGGGTTTCTGCAGCAGGATCGGCACGAAGTAATACATCAGCCCCCAGCCCAGCGG
>JANNGQ010000870.1:0-2421 GCA_031403975.1 Planctomycetota bacterium | reverse complement strand
GTTTCTCCGATCAGCAGAATCGTCACATTGTGCCGTGCAGCGACTTCGAGACGCCGCAGCAAGGTTCTCAATTCGGGTGTGCGAGTCCGGAATCGATCGGCCATTCCGCAGGATTCCGCGATTCCCGGATTCGCAGTCAACCGCGTCATTCGATGACTGCCAGTGTACGAATCAGTGCCTTTGTTCGCCGGCAGCGAGTCGGATCTCACTGCGTCCGGCAATTCATGCAAGTCCATCGGTGATGCTGTAATTTCAGAACAGGCCGAAGCAACAACGGCTGTCACCGGCATGTTCCGGACAGGGTTTGCTGCTGACTCCGGACTCAGAATCAGCTCGACAAGTTCGTGGTAGCTCTCATCATGCTGCGGCAGTTCGACAATTCGGGTGAGGTGCACGATCTCCCTGGGAATGTTCTCCGCTGTGAGCTGGAGCGGAACAGTGACCAGAATAGATCTTGCTGCCAGGCCGATGCTGATGGTGGCAAATGTCCGGGCCAGCTGCTGCGGAGATGCAGCCCGCACATCAAAAATGGCATAGTCCGGCTGATGAAGCTGTATCATCTGACCGGCTTCCGGAAGGGAATAACATTCCATCAGCCGACACTGGCGCGCCATCAGAATGCCTACGTTTCGCAGGAATCCCGGCGAACCGCTGCAGATCAGCGCAACTTCAAGAGCTTTCATTTCTGTACCTCAATCAGCGCCCACTCGAGGCCCGAACAGTTCTGTCCAGGCAGGATGCAGTTCTGCTGCTTTCCGTCTCGCGACCGACGGCCATCCAAAGCACTGATCAAAAACAATGCCATCTCTGCACAAAGTACGTAAAGGCCGTGAAACTGAGTTTTCAACTGCCGTGCCACACGCTGCCGATGATGTAACGCCGCAACAGTTGATGACGAAAGACGACACCGTGCCTCAGAAAGTGGACGCCTGTCGCGGGCCTTTGCTGAAACAACTTCGCACGAATCGCGTCGGCCGTGATTTGTCAGACTTGCGACCGCCACTGCGAATGAACGACACTCCGCCGCGACGGAGGAAAGACTCATGAGAAATGTGCTTGCTGTGGTGCTGGCCGGAGGCAGGGGGTCCAGGCTGGAGCCACTCACACGAGACCGCAGCAAACCGGCGGTGCCGTTCGGCGGTTGTTTCAGGATTATTGATTTCACACTTTCCAACTGCCTGAACAGTGGTATTCGGAGAATCCTCGTCGTAACTCAGTACAAGGCTGCGAGTCTGGAGCGGCACATCGAACTGGGATGGCATTTTCTACCCGCGGAACTCGGAGAATTCGTCAGCGTCCGGCCTCCGGAACAGCGCGTGGATGAGAATTGGTATCTGGGCACCGCCGACGCGATCTATCAGAACATCTACACAATTGAGAAAGTCCGCCCGAAGCATGTCGTGATCCTGAGCGGCGATCATGTTTATCGCATGGACTATTCGCACTTCCTGCGTGACCACATTGACTCAAAGGCGGATGCCAGCATCGCCTGTCTGCCGGTGCCGCTTGACGATGGCCAGCGGTTCGGTGTGATGCAGACTGACAGGAACTCCCGAATCGTCCGGTTTCGGGAAAAGCCCGCGGATCCGGAACCGATGCCCGGTCGACCGGGGCACTGTCTCGCCTCCATGGGGATCTACATTTTCAATACCGAATTCCTGTTTGAGCAGCTCTGTATCGACGCAAACGAACCGGGCAGTCAGCGCGATTTCGGCCAGGACATCATTCCATCGATCGTAGATTCCAGCCACGTGATGGCGTGGCTGTTCAAAGATCCTACAACAGGCGAGACAGAATATTGGCGGGACGTCGGTACTCTGGATTCCTACTATTCCGCCAACATGGATCTGGTGTCGGTGAAGCCGGAGCTGAATCTGTACGATACGACATGGCCGATCCGGACGTGGCAGCCGCCACTGCCGCCGCCGAAATTTGTGTTCAACGACGTCGACGCGGCCACGCCGCGGGTGGGTCACGCCATGGACAGTCTGGTCTGTTCGGGCTCAATCATTTCGGGTGGTTCTGTCGATCGCTGCATCTTCTCGCCTCGGGTGCGGGTCAACAGCTACGCGTCTGTAACCGGGTCGATTCTCTTCGAGGGTGTTGATGTCGGTCGGCACTGCCGGATCAATCGGGCAATTATTGACAAATGGGTAAAGGTTCCGGACGGCGTCTGTATCGGCATCAATGAGGCGGAAGATATTGCACGGGGATTGACGATTTCCGACGACGGTATTGTGGCCGTCCCGCGAAATGTTCGGTTCTGACGGCGACTTGCAGTGACTCAGGAGTTGCAGGACCCCGAAGAATTCATCAGCATTTAGTCGCACCAAGTGACGTCAGTGCCGTATGCATCCGATACGGTCCGCCGGCAACGCGCCCTCGATCCGCGACTCGGCGACGAACGGTGCCCAGGTCGGC
>JANNGQ010000869.1:0-5757 GCA_031403975.1 Planctomycetota bacterium | reverse complement strand
GAACAATTTGCCAAAACCCGCTCTAACCTGTTGCCTCTATTCATTCAATCGCGCCAACTCGGTGGTGGCCACCGTGCGGGACGGCGTGCCGCGGGTCATCCCCAGCCGCACCGGCCAGCTCCTCACCCCGTCCATCGTGGCGGTGGCCAGGAATGGCAAGGAGCTGGCGATGATCTGGTGTGGTGTGCTCCGTTGACGACGGGCAAAGACACGGGCGTCTACACAGGGAGAGATCCGCGAAGCGGCGAAGTCAGGAAAGAGTTCGCTCCGGACATTGACACGTACTGGTTTCATCATCGCTGCTACATCGCCAAGGCGACGGACAACTTCCTGATTCCATCGCGGACGGGCGTTGAGTTCGTCGATTTCAAGAAAGAGCACTGGGACATCCATCACTGGGTCCGGGGCGGCTGCCTGTATGGCATCATGCCGTGCAACGGACTGACCTACACGCCGCCTCACAACTGTGCCTGCTATCCCGAAGCCAAGCTGTACGGGTTTAACGCACTGGCTCCGATGGCGCCTACGAGACCGATTCCGGCAAAAGTCCCTGAAGAAGGGCGACTGGAAACAGGTCCGGCGCTGGGAACGCCGCTGGCGGAAGTGATACCGTATGACGGAAACGATGACTGGCCCACATTTCGCCACGACCAGAGCCGCAGCGGGACATCGAAGCAGGAAATCGACGCTGAAGTTGAGATTCAGTGGACGACTCCACTCGGCGGCCGACTGACTTCACCGGTGATTGCGAAGGGCCTTGTGTATGTGGCTCAGATCGATGCGCACACGTTGTGCGCTCTGGATCAGAAGACGGGCAAACAGTCCTGGTCGTTTACCGCCGGGGCTCGCATTGATTCGCCGCCCACGGTCGAAGGCGGCCGAGTTGTTTTCGGCGGTGCCGACGGATGGGTTTACTGTCTGAAAGCGGACGATGGCCATTTGATCTGGCGTTATCGCGCGGCACCTCTGGATCGCCGCATGATGGCGTACGAGCAACTGGAATCGCTTTGGCCTGTTCACGGCAGCGTTCTGATCAAGAACAACATCGTGTGGGCCGTGGCCGGGCGTTCGAACTTCCTCGACGGCGGCCTGAGGCTGCTTCGGCTGGATCTGGAATCGGGCAAGCAGGTTTCCGAAACGATCATGGACGAAACGAACCCCGAGACCGGCAACAATATGCAGGAGAAACTTCTGACTCTGCAGATGCCCGTCGGCCTGCCCGACATCCTGAGTGCCGATGACAAGTTTGTCTACATGCGGTCGCAGAAGTTCGATCTGGAAGGCAATCGTGTCGAGATCGGGCCGGTGTCCGGAGATTTCGTGAAGCAGGGTTCCGCACAGAAGGGCGAGGGCGCTCACCTCTTTGCGCCGATGGGATTCCTTGATGACAGCTGGTTCCATCGTTCGTACTGGGTACTGGGCCGCAGCTTTGCCGGAGGCCACGGCGGCTACTATCAGGCAGGCCGGTTCACTCCGTCAGGTCGCATTCTGGTCAACGGCGGCGGCTACGTTTATGGATACGGTCGCAAGCCGGAGTATTTCCGGTGGACCACGACGATGGAGCACGAGCTTTACGCGGCCACGCCGGAGGCTCCGGAAATTCCTGAGGACTTCATCAAACAGGGCAATGGAGCTGCGGCGACGGGCGGTGGCTCGTCTGCTCGATTCTCGAACACTCCCAGTCTCAATCCGATGGGAAAAGCGATCACTGTTGAAGCGTGGATGACAGCGACGAATCCGAATGGTGTGATTGTAGCCCGTGGTGGTCCGTCCGAAGGGTTTGCTCTGACTCTGGAAACAGGAAAGCCGACGTTTCATATCCGCTCGGCGGGTGAGTTGAGCTCCGTCTCCGGTCCGAAACGGATTGTCGGCGGCTGGCATCATGTTGTCGGTGTACTGACCGCAGACAAACAAATGCGGCTGTACGTCGACGGCGAACGAGTCGGCGAGGGAACCGCATCGGGACTGCTGACGCGCGATCCGGCGCAGGGTCTTGACATTGGAGACGACATCGCCGGAGCAGTTGGTGGGTACCAGTCGCCGTTTCCATTCGTCGGGATCATTGACGAAGTCCGGCTGTATTTCACCGCGGTGGAAGATGCGGCGGTGACTGAACGATTCAAGGATGGTTCGGAGCTGTCCGGAGATCCGGTACTGGTTGTCAGCTTTGATGACGGATCAGCTCGCGATGTGTCGACCTATCGCAACAACGGAACGCTGGACGGCGGCAAAGTCGTGACGGGCAAGTTCGGGCAGGCGATCCAGTTCTCGGCGAACAAAGCCGGCAAAGGCAGGAAGGGCAACACGAATGCAGGTAACGCAGGCGACAGTCTTGTGAAACCAAAGTGGACGAAGGATGTACCGATCTATGTGCGAGCCATGGTGCTTGCCGGATTTCACCTTTTCATCGTCGGCCCGCCGGACATCATTGATGAAGAATCGACGTTTCAGAAACTTACGGAAAAGGACGCTGAGGTCCAGGAACTGCTGAGTGCTCAGGACGATGCACTCGAAGGCAAATCCGGCGGTAAGCTGCTGGCCGTGAACACAGAAACCGGCGAAATCGAGCATACCGTTGAGCTCGGCACGCTGCCGTCGTGGGACGGACTTGCGGGCGCGAATGGACAGTTGTTTCTGACAACGCTGGATGGCAAGGTGATGTGTTTCGGGAAGAAGTAAGGAATCCGGACGATGAAAGGTCGAAGATGTCGACAGCTCCCAGACCATTCCTGACCACAGAACAGTATCTCGCAATTGAGCGTGCCGCAGAGACTCGCAGCGAGTACTTTCGCGGCGAGATGTTTGCGATGACGGGAGCCAGCCGCTTCCACAACCTGATCGCCGGAAATGTCGGCCGTCGACTGAACGAACAGTTCGACGGGCGACCCTGCGAGGTCTACCAGACCGACATGCGTGTGAAGGTTTCACCGACCGGTCTTTACACTTATCCGGATATTGTCGTGACTTGTGAGCATCCGAAGTTTGAAGACAACCAGGTTGATACCTTGCTGAACCCGCAGGTCGTCATCGAAGTTCTGTCACCATCAACGGAGTCGTGGGATCGGGGAAAGAAGTTCGGCCACTATCGCAGGATCGAATCGTTGCGTGAGTATGTGCTGATCTCACAGGACCGGATGCTCGTAGAGAAATTCCTGCGTCGGCCTGAAGGCGAGTGGCTGCTGAGCGATGTCAGCAGTCCGGATGATCGGCTCGTGCTGGATTCTGTTTCCTGCTCGATCAAACTCTCGGATATTTATGCCCGGGTTGAATTCACAGAATCGTCCGATCCTCCAGGTCGATAGAGTAAGAACCCCTAACAAAATCTGCGTGAGCCGCGACGCTTGTGGTTGTGTTTCAGGCAAGGAGAGAGGAGGAGACGGGACATCCCGTCGACGACGAGCGACGCCGCCTGAAACACAACCACAAGCGTCCCGGAGGGTTGCGTCGATAGCGGTCGATCTGCTGCGTCATCGCTCCTCGACGACATTTGTCGCCTCGTCGTTCTTCCTTGCATCTCGACACAACGCGGCCACGGAGGTTTTTTTAGGGGTTCTAAATCAAATTGCGGATGAAACCCACATTGAGTTAGTCGACGCGTGTTTCCCCGGGTCGAAGTGAGGTCTGTAAAATGCTGAGTTCCCGACATCTGTGCCGAGGACTGCCGTTCATCGGCGCCTTGACAGTTTGCGCAGCATTCGCACAAGCCTGCAACATTCCCGTGTTTCGTTACGCCCTGGAACGCTGGAAGCCGGATTCGTGCGAAGTGATTGCCTTTCACCGCGGGAAACTGACGGCGGACGATGAACTTCGAGTAAAGACCCTGGAAAAGGCATCGCTGGCCGGCAACGGAGTCGCAAATCTGAATGTGATTCGCTGCGATGTGGAGACGACTCAGGACAAAGACCTGAGCAACCTCTGGGCGACTGTCAAAGACAACGCCCGATCATCACGGCCGACGCTGGTGATCCGCTCGAAGCATGGAAAGGCCAGGATCATTAATCATTGGCATGGATCGCTGGAGGAAGCACAGGACGCCGGATTGCTGGAATCACCGGCGAGAGCCGAGTTAATCAGGCGATTGCAGTCGGGCGACGCGATCGTCTGGCTGTTGCTGAAGTCGCCTGATGACATCAGGACAAAGAGTGTTCGCGAGATGTTGAAGGCTCAGTGCGAATCGTTGCCGAACAGAGTCGAGCTTCCGGAAGGGATCGGCCTGCCGGGGTCCGAGCTGTATTCCGAAGTCCCGCTGCTGCTTCAGTTTTCTGTTCTGGAGATTGATCCGTCCGATCCGAACGAGCAGTTTCTCATCCGACTGCTCACCGCTTTTCAGCCCGAAGCCGCGGCGGCCGGCGAACCGCTGATCGCTCCGGTTTTTGGACGCGGGCGAGCACTTGAAGTTGTCCCGGCCAGTCAGCTGGATGAAGGGCTGATCGAGGATCTGACAGTATTCCTCTGCGGAGCTTGTTCGTGTCAGGTCAAGGAGCAGAATCCCGGTTTCGATTTGCTGCTGTCGACCAATTGGAATACGGAACTCTTCGGTGAAGACTCCGAAGGCCCGCCCCCCGCGGAGCCGACAGGCAGTGGAAAAGCGAAATCACCAGTGTTGGTGCCTATCCCGCCGGGGAAAAGGTCGGGAAAGTAGACACCTGCGTGGCTCTGCGATCGGCCGAGAGTAGACGTCATTCCGGTTCGGGAGCGGGAAGAACTTCTGCCAGGACAGCATCTTTCGGAGGAGGCGGTCCGAGGTATTGATAGAACTGACATTCAAGGTTGCCGTTGAACAGCTTTCTGCGGCGCGGTGCGCGGCGACCGAAGTGTTTTTCGAACCAGGTGTTCGACGTGATGACATAAACTCCCCAGGTCGGCAACGATTCACAGACGCGGCCAAGTTCCCGGTACACGGCTTCGACCTCCGCCGGCTCACCCATTCGTTCGCCATAGGGCGGATTGCAGAGCAGGATCCCATATTCGCGGGTCGTTTTGAGTTCGCTGATTTCCTGAATCCGGAACCGGATGTCCCCGGCCACTCCCGCTTCCGCCGCGCCTTTTTCACACAGTCGCATTGCTGCCGGATCATGGTCGAAGCCGAGGATCGGTTCCGACAGGCGGGGTTGCCGGAGATCGCGGGCTTCCGTCCGGACGTCTTTCCACATTTGGCGGTCCATCCAGCCCCAGTCTTCTGCGATGAACGAACGACTGGCACCCGGAGCGATGTTGCGACCGATCAGAGCGGCCTCAATCGGCAATGTCCCGCTGCCGCAGAACGGGTCAATGAACGGACGGTCGCGATTCCAATAGCTGAGCTGAATCAGTCCCGCGGCCATCGTTTCCCGCACCGGAGCCAGGCCGACATACTCGCGGTAACCGCGCTTGTGCAGACCGTCTCCGGATGTGTCGATTGTGAGCGTCGCCGTGTCGCGAAGCAGTGAGACCTCAACGGCGTACTCGGCACCAGACTCCTCGAACCGAAACCGGTTGTGTTTTCGTTTGAGGTTTTCAACGATCGCCTTCTTAACGCAACCCTGCACCGACGGCACGGCATGAAGTCTGGACTGCACACTCCGGCCCGCCACGGGAAACTTAGCATCGACGGGAAGGAGATCGCTCCAGGGCAGCTCCAGCGTCTGATCGAACAGTTGCCCGAAATCCGGGGCTCTGAATTCGCCGACTTTGATCAACAGCCGATCAGCCGATCTGAGCCACATATTGCAGCGCGCGATATCTCGTTCGTCGCCGCGGAAATGCACTTTGCCGTCG
>JANNGQ010000868.1:0-7907 GCA_031403975.1 Planctomycetota bacterium | reverse complement strand
GGTCCGCCCGCCGCCGGCGCGCCCACGAAAGCAGAAGAGTAGGTTGGTGGATCGTGTCCGTAGCCTCTCAGTTGCCGCCCCGACCGGGACAAGCCCGACGGAAGCGTTGTTCCGAGGACAACATTGCGAAATGCAAATAGGAATGTGGGTAATAATAATGGTTCCGGCACCCGCGGCTAACTGCCCACCTGCCTGGCTGCTCCGCAGCCAGGCACGGATCCGCTTCGCCGCCGCCCGAGAATGCTCGATTCTACTTGATCCGCCGAGTATTTCACGTTCGTGTCCTTCGCCATGTTCAGAACTCATGCCCTGAAACAACCGGCCCGTCCTTGCGGCTGCAGAGTCTTTGCAGAACATCGACCGAAATTGCGCGGCTGATGGATTTGACACTGCCGTCAGCAAACGTGAAGTTTACATGGTGCTGGTGGGCGCTGCCGAAGGTGCCAGTTTCATTTTGCAGTTGCGTCAGCCGCTGACGTTGCTCGTCCTGGGAGAGATTTGAGTAGTCACTGATCATTCCGGATGAGTTGTCCAGCACACCTCGCTGCTGAATGGCTCGTTCGACTTCTGACAGCAGATGATCAGCCGCACAGAGTGTACTTTGGTCTCCATACAGCCATCCACGTGAACCGATCGACGGGTATTGTTCTCCCACCAGGATGGTCGATGACGATCCGTCAGGCACTGTCAGCAGCGACTCGGAACTGTTCAGGAACAACAGGCCGTCATTGTCCGTATCGACTGGCGTCGTACGGCTGTCATGACACCCTGCGTAGTTTGTGCTGCCGAACTGTTGCGTGATGTTCATCCCTGAAAAACTTGGGCATGCCAGCCAGCTGAATGCGATGCGGTTGCTGAACGGAATTTGCGGCGGCGGGGAATTCTGCAACGCCAACAGGTTTCCTGCTGACGACACATCATGGGGTGGAAGAACCGCGTCAGGATGAGCGTGTTGCAATTGTTCACGCGCCTGCTTCAGTTCCAGCCTTTCTTCGGCAGTCAGAAACGACATCGGCAGATCAGTGAAATCCAGCGATTCAAAAGCGGCCTGTGCTCCCATGTGCGGCAGGATCTGGGCGATCCAGCTTGCCGGCACGTCGATCGAGCTGGTGATCGGACCTCTTGCGTAGACACTTCCGGGCGGCAAAACACCGTGGGTCTGGTTGTAGTGACTGAGTGCAACGCCCAGCTGCATCAGGTTATTTTTGCACTGCAAGACTCTGGCTTGCTCACGAGCCCCCTGGATGGCTGGCAGCAATGTTCCCATGATGAGAAAGATGACGGCCACGACCGTCAACAACTCCACCAGCGTGAATCCGCGAGAGCGTCGAGCAGTGCAATGACGGCGAACCTGTGGCATCAGAAATCCCCGACAACCTGTCCGTCCTTGCGGCTGATCAGGCGGCGGAATACGACCGGTTCAATCTGGCGGTTGATCGTGCGGACGCTCCCGTCAGCGAGGACAAAATGGACATGGTAGCCGTGAGTGGAACCAAAACCGCCGACCTTGGAGTTCTGTTCGATCAACTTTTCCTGTCGCTGCTCGTCTGTCAGAGTGGAATAGTCTCCGACCAGTCCAGTCTCCGATTCGTTCTGCATGGCCTTGGTCCAGCCCTGAAGGGTATCGCCATTTCGGAGGGTCATACGGTCACCAAACAACCATCCCTGACCACGCGGACTGTTGAGATGTTCTCCGGCCAGCAGGGTTGCGGATGTGCCATCCGGGACGTTGTCGAGTGATTCGGAACTGTTCAGATACAACAGACCGTCACCGAAAGTGTCGATGGGCTGTTCGACGCTGTTGTGACAACCAGCGTAATTCGAATAGCCTGTTCCCGACAATCCGGCCGTAGACGGGCAACGCAGCCACTGCAAGCCGGGTAACCGCGTTGAAGGATCTTCGGGCTGAGGTCGGCCTTTCGTGAGGTCGTACGGAAAGCCACTGCCAGGCATCGGGAAACCCATTGCCCCCAGCGGTGGTTCCGCCGACGACAGTTGGTCCTGAACCGCATCCGAATTCTCCCCGCTCCGAACCCGTTCCCAGGCAACGATGGCTTTGTCCAGTTGAGACCGTCCTTCAGGATCCATGAACGAACGAGCTGGATCGACAAAATCAATCTGGTGCCAGGCGGCCTCCTGCCCCATGAACGGCAGAATCTGGGCCACCCAGCCGATCCGATATCCGGGCTCGTTCGTGATGATCGGACCGACCGGATTCACACAGCCGGGCGGAAGCACTCCATGAGCCTGATTGTAAGTTCGCAGGCCAAGTCCGATGTTCATCAGATTGTTACGGCACTGTGTTTTGCGAGCCGCCTCGCGGGCCTGCTGGACGGACGGCAGCAGCAGTGCGATCAGGATTGCGATAATCGCAATCACGAGCAACAATTCCAGGAGAGTGAATCCGCGTATCCGGCGGAGGCGGTCGAAAGCCTGTGACCGCATCAGAATTCTCCAATCACCTGCATGTCTTCGCGATTACCCAGGAACGAGAGAATGTTCGTAGAAATGTTCTCGCTGATGAACCGTACGGATCCGTCCGCCAGCACACATTGAGATCCGCCCGTGTGAAAACTGCTGAATCCGCTCGTCGCAGTGTCCGAGGGAGACGGCAGCGGCTTCTTCAAACCGCCGCCTCCGGGAACATTTCCGCCAAGATCCCATCCGCGATTGATCGGAACACCCGTGTTTCGCAGCGTTGCTCTCGTGCCAGAAATCCAGCCGAGTTCGTTCGTACCAGGAACGATACGTTTCTCTCCGACGAGGATTGTGTTGGAAGCACCGTCTCGGATTCTCTGGTAGCTGATGCTGCTGTTCAGGTACATCACACCATTGTTTTCCATGTCGATCGGAACATCATCTCCGCCAAAACAAGCTGCGTAATTCGCAGAACCCTGCGTTGCACTACCGCTGCCCGTGTAACGGGTTCCGTCAGTAGGACAAAGGAAAGACGGAATGACGGTGCTTTTGAGCGATCCATTCCCCGGGCCGTACGCCCCTTCCGTGAAATTAAGCTGCCCGAAGATGCTGTTCTGCTCCATCATCGGCAGAATCTGAGTCAGCCAGCTCATGTGGTAACCCTCGGCGATGTTCCTGATCGGCCCGGTCGCATTGACGCAACCCGGCGGCAGCATCTCGAACGCCATATCATAGTTGTGCAGAGCGATCCCGAGCTGCATCAGGTTATTCTTGCATTGAGTCCTCCGTGCGGCTTCGCGTGCATGCTGCACGGCTGGCAGCAGTAATGCGATCAGGATCGCGATGATTGCGATTACTACGAGCAGTTCGATGAGTGTGAAGCCACGAGTTGCTGTTGTCTTCGTAGGATGGGTTTCCCAACCCGTCCAATGCGCGCTGCTGCGGTCTGGACGGGTTAGGAAACCCGTCCTACAGAAACTCAAAAACGATTCCTTCATAGCTTCAACTTTCTTTTCCGAGTGACCTGAAACGGAATGTCGATGTTGGACGGATAGCGAGCCACCACGGTGCAGGAATCGTCCTGCATCCGGATGACGACCTCGGCTGAATTTGTCTGATGAATCTCTCCCGGCGGCAGGTTCCAGGTGACTCCGATCCATGCTGGATCTTTCTTTCGCGACTGTTCCGCCATCTGCAGTCCGGCATCAGCCAGTTTCTCTGCCTGCTGATGCAGCATCTCGTTGCGAAACTGCCGGCGTTCCATGAGCACTCGCCGTGTGTATTGAGCGAACATCGCCGAAAGGATCAGCAGCGTGACGAGTGCCAGGATCGTGACCGAACCACGTCGGTGAACCCTCTCATCCGGCCTTCGGACACCGTCGCCGATCATCATCCCGTGGCTGTGGCTTCCAGCCGCAGCATGAACTCGCTCATCCGGTCTTCGGCCACCGTCTCCGATCATCATCCCGTGGCTGTGGCTTCCAGCCGCAGCGTGAACTCGCTCATCCTGCCTGCGGCCACCTTCTCCCCGTAAGAGGGGGAGAAAAGACAGTGGAACGTGATTTACTTGTGCCTTGTATTCTCCCCTTTTTTGCCGCTGTCCCCTCTCCCCCGATTCGGGGGAGAGGGCTAGGGTGAGGGTGCAGCGTACACTGCGCATCATGGCTGAACTCCTCTCAGCCGGATCTCGGCGGTCTTCGGCTGTGCCACATGAGACGGCGTTGGCGGGCTGGCTTCTTCGGCCGGTTTGCTTAGATTGCTGCCTCCGCTTCCGGACGTTGAATAGATGACGAAGGCAGATGGTTCGGTGACCCTGACGACGATCGAATCCTCCGCACCGGCGACCAGCTCAATAACTGAACCTGCGGGGAATACGAAGCGATCGCCGGCGGTCGTTATGCCTGACTCGATGGCCGTTCGGGTGAGAATGCCACGGCTCGATTGCCAGCGGACAGAGCCCCCGTCCTCGGTCCCGATGGAAAGCTCCCCTGGCGATAATAGAACCGCATTGTTGTCCAGCGTATCGTCCCTCAGCTGACGCTCAGCGCGTTGCAGCGACGTCAGGAACAGGGCGTCGCGACGATCGCGGCTATCGGCCCGCAGGATTGAATGAAGACATATCCCGGCGATTGTCATCAGCACAGAACTGACCGTCATGTAGACCATGATGTAGTTAAAGAGCGCCCCACGCCGCGCGTGGGCATGACATCGTCGTTGTTCAGTCCGCGACTTACTGTTGTCCAGCCGCTCCGTCGGCTGGGATTCAGAAGCCCCGTCGACAGAGCGACCGGCCAACCATAAATCACCGTCATTTGCAGTAAAGAATATCTGCCGTCTCTTCATGGTGTGGTCTCCTGAGACTCCTGCCAGACGACGACAGAGACCTTCTGGTCCGGCACGGCCGCAATTGCCGGTCGATGAATTGTCAGCCGGATCGCGCGAAGTCCGTTGGTCGCCTCTCTCGTTTCCGCAGGAAGGACGTCGGCCTTCAACTGAGCGTTGAGATACCTGGCTGTGAACCACGGCGATAACTCGGGACGCTGCTCAAATGGTTCCTCGTTCTCGATCACAGCGTCGACGGTCGCCGGTTTCAGCTTCGGCAGAAATTCCGCAATGTTATTCAGTTCGACCATCGCCAGAGTTTCAAAACGGAGCGCTTGCCGCTGGCGTCGCACACCGGTCAGCCCGGGAACCAGCATGGCTGCGACGACACCCAGAATCATCGCTCCGACCATGGCCTCGACAAGGAAACTCCCGCGACGGAGTTCGATTCTGCGTTGATGATTGATTTGGCGATTCATGACTTCCGCTTCTGTCCGGGCATTATCTGATTTCAGATTTGATGATTGGAAAACACGTCGAACGGGACAGCAGTACTAGGCAAGATCATTGATGAGCTTGAGCAGTGGCATAAAGAAGGCAAGCATCACAAACAGCACGACCATTCCCAGCATGACAATGACCACTGGCCCCAGTATTTCCGGGATTCTGCCGAGGAATCGTCCCCGCTTGCGTTCGATGGAGTCAGCGAGATGCCGCAGACCCCAATCGAGATGCCGGGTCTGCAGAGAAGATCTGAGAAACGCAGCTTCGCGGGTCTTCAAAAGCCCGACCGCGGCCAGCGCCTCGATTGTGTCGTCGCCTCCATTGACCCGATGCCGCAGCGCGCTCACGGTTCGAGCCGCCTTGCCCGGTGGCATGTCCATCAGGGCGCTGTCCAGAGCTGTTCCCAGCGGACGTCCGCCCGCCGCAGACAGACTGAGTTGACGCAGCAGCCCCGGCACCCAGTACCGTGGCCAGTGTTCCATGAAGCGATGATATCCGTGCACCATTCGTCGCCGCGTCGACAAATACATCCACCAGAAGGCGAAAAACAGCGTCGCGGTGATGGGAAATGTGAACAGATACCAATAGCTGATCAGCCAGTCTGAAATCTGAATCAGAAGTAACGAAGGCGCCGGAAACTCGACTCCGAAGCCTATGAAGATTTCTTTAAACTTGGGCACAATGAACAGCATCAGGAACGAAACGATGACGGACATCACCACGCAGATCAGGAAGGTCCACAACACGAGCGATTCCATGTTGATTCCGGCCGACCGAGACACTTGCATGGACCGACTGATCCGACGGGCTTCATCCATCAGCACGTCCGGCAGTGCTCCCGTGCCTTCCGCGATGCGGATGGCTGAGATTGTCTGGTCCGGCAGCATGTCGCTGATCACCGACAGGGCGGACGACAGCGTGTGCCCCTGTTCCATCAGCAGTCGCAATTGGCCGACTTTGCTCGCCCAGGTGCCTTTGCTTTCAGCCTCATGAGCTTTCAATCCATGCAGCAGAGAATCCCCGTGTCCGACCCCGCCAGCCAGCAGCATCAGCAATGACGCCTGCCGCAGCGGCTCCGACTGGTTGCTCACAAACAGCCACATCTGGACGTAGTTCATCGCACACTCCAGACAATAACGGACAGGTCATTGATCAATTTGATGAGCGGCATGAACAGCGCCATTACGAAAAACCCAACCAGCAATCCACCGGCCATAACGATCAGCATTTCAAACAATACCGCGAGGAATGAACCGTTCCCCGACGACGCTTGTTCCAGGGATGCGGCATACGTTTGAAATGACTGAGCCGTTTCCTGCCTGGCTCGATCAGAATCTTCCCCGTCGGACAGGCGGAACAGCATGGACAGTGGTAATCCGGACAGCCGGCGACTATAGCCAAGGTCCCTGCTTCCGGACCGGACAATGGCAGCGATCTGTTCTCCGTCCGTCGCCACAGACTGAAATCCGCTGGCCCTGGACGCCACCGCAATGGCATCAGCTGGTGATGCCTGATTGCGGATCAGCACTCCGAGAATCCGGGCAACGCGAGCCTGCATCAGCCAGCGGACGGACAATCCCAGGCCTGGAATGGTTTCAAACACTTCCGTCGTTCGAGGCCACACGAGCAGGCCGTAGGTCATCACCAGGATTCCGCCGAGTCCGACGACTGCAACGCTCAGTCCGGGAAGTCCCAGCATGGTCACCCACTTGCTGACTTCCATCAGCAGCATCGTGACGTATGGCAATTCGACACCGAAGCCAGTGAAGATTTCAGTGAATTGCGGCACAATCGTCAGAAGTACAACGTGCAGTCCGATGAGCAACAGAGAGATTGCCAGCAATGGCCCTATCAGGCGTGCAGCCAGTTGATGAGCCTGCATCTGCAATCCGCTCATCGTGGGCACCAGTTCCGCCACACTGACGACCTTGGTTCGCGAATCCAGATTCGAATCAATCACGGCTCGCAGTTCGCCCGGCAGCAGACCGACGTTGGTAAATGGCGCTGTGCTGCCACGTTCCAGACGGCTGGCCAGCGACCGCAGGACAGTCCTCGGACGGGCAATGAACCAGAGCCACGCGGCCCACCACACCACGCCGGCAGACGCAACGAGCAGGAAAGCTGACGGCAACAGTGCCGTCTGTGTTTCCGGGGCAATGACTGCCAGAAGCACGGCCGCGATGGCGGCAAAGACTGCGACTCCGAAACCCCACGGCATCATCATCAGCACCGGATGCTCGAGCGGTTCATCGGCGATGGCTCGCACAGCTTCGTGAACGGGCATGTCCGTCAGCATCGCCTCCCGCAACCGCTCCCCGATCCGCAGCTGCAGCATCCGAGGCAACTCTTCCGACTGCCCGGTCAAAGCTGTGTTCATCGACAGCTCCGTCGCTTCCACCAGCGTCAGGCCGCGAGCAATCCGTCGTCTTGTTTGCTGGGCGGGCGGTTCACCGCTTTGTATACCACGACAGACCCGCCAACCACCACGGCACCCGCCAATACATAGGTCCATATCCGAGATTTTGACCGTCCGTTGCTTACTTCGACCCGGCCGCCTTTTTTCCCACGGGCCGAGAGGATGACAATCTCCGACTGGCCGGTGACGGAATAGTCCCAACTGAGCCTATCGTCGAAATCATACGGACGGGAAGATCGCGGACAGG
>JANNGQ010000867.1:0-1529 GCA_031403975.1 Planctomycetota bacterium | reverse complement strand
GCTTATCCTTGATGCTGCAGAATCTGGCGGGATTTGTTGAATCACTGGTTTTCTTCCGACTGACGCAAAGTTCCGGGATTTCAAAGAATTCGGGAACCAGGCGAAAGCGGCCGGCGTCTTTCACGAATCCCCGGATCACTTTGCGCCCGCCTGACACTTCCCGCCTCTTTCAATTTGCTGATTTTCAATGACGTCCTCCGATCAGAATGTGCCGAAGAATCCGCGTCTGGAAGAAGCTTTGAAGCTTGTTTCCGAACGGCGGGACGGTCGTCTGTCGGCCGCGGATGAGAGCCGCCTGAAGGCGTTGGAAGCGATCTTTCCCGACGAAACGGCCGCGTTTCGACGGCGGTGCGGGCAGCTTGGTTCGGCACTTCGGGCACTGCCCGTAAAGTCGGTCGGCCGATCACTTGTTGCAGCGAGCCGGTTGGACGAAGCAGAAATTCCGGCTCAAACAGTTCGTGGACGGAACCGAGGTTCATCGTGGCGAAAATCCTCGTTGGTTTCGGTGTCGGCCGTTGTTGTGACTTGCGGCTTGATGTTTGGCCTGTTGCAGCTTGCAAAGATGCGTTCGGACACCATCACTGATACCGTGGCTTACGGTGTGGAACCAGCGGATGCGACGGCCGACGCTGCCAGGGCTCTGGAGATCCCGGCGGAATCCCGCGAATCCGCGACCTCGGCGGTGGCTCTCACGACCGATGCAGTTGATGCGGTTCGTCCGTTGCTGCAGACCGAACACTGGAACATCGTCGTGCTGAAGGTCAGTTCCAAAGACCGTGCGAAGGCTATGGAACAGATTCAGGCATTCGTCATCAGTCATGGGCTGAGCGTCCCAGGTCTCGAAAATGAATCCCGGCACGATACGTCTGCCTGGCTGGGTGTCGTTCTGACGTCCGCACCGGACTCGAACAGGAAGTTTGTTGACGATGCAATCCTGCAGGGAGTCGTCGAGTCTGCCGACTGGGACCCGCGCCGTATCGCCGAAGCCAGCCGGGAAGAACTCATTGATGCCGTACGACGCTCGCTTCAGTTTCCGACGAAGTCCGAGCTCTATCATGGCCAGGTTTACCTCGAAGTCCCGCGGGAGCAACCGTCGGTTGGAATTGCACGAACGGATGCTCCGCAGGCAGATGCCGCAGAAGGTGGACTCGCCGGTGTGACGATGCCAGCCACACCGCAGGAACTTTCAGATCCCGCTCTCGCCACTGACGATTCGCCGGACACGCTGCAGGCCGAGCCTATGCGATCTAAGAGTACATCAGCCGTGACGCTGGTGGTTTTCCAGTTCCAGCCGGACGTCGTTCCTGCCGGTATCGATGAATCTGACGGTCGAATCTGAGCAGGGGGATCACTGCGGGACGTTCATGATGGATTTCAACGCACACTGAAATTCAATACATACCGTTCATGCCAGATCTGCCGTTTAAGAGCCATGGGACGCTTTCTGAGATGAATGCCGCGTTTATCGGCGGCGGCTCGGGAGGTCATCTGTTTCCGGCAATTGCAGTGGCACAGCAACTGCTCGATCA
>JANNGQ010000866.1:0-7789 GCA_031403975.1 Planctomycetota bacterium | reverse complement strand
CGAAAACAGATCGCGCTGACCTCTGGCAACAAGCGTGTAATCGGCGGCTCCCAGCAACTGCAGATAATCGTCACGCCCATATTTGTGACGATTGACAATCTCCTGAGGCTGCTCAATCCTCAATCCCAGCTGAAACGCTTTCTGCTGCAGCGGCAAACCCGTCTGCAACAGGATTTCATACGTGTCCCTTGCACTGTGGCCGATGGCAAGTACACAGACGGAAGCAGGGAAGAAGCCCGACGAAGTTTCCACACCAAGTAGCCGATCATCCTGAAAAGTCAGCCCTTCCATCCTGCATCCGAAACGATATTCGCCGCCCAGCGCTTCAATTTTCCGGCGGTAGTTGCGACAGATCAGCGGGAGTTTGTTGCTGCCCAGATGCGGGCGATGCTCATAGGTCAGCGACGGCCGGCCGCCGCATTCGACAAAGCTCTGCAACACCCAGTCGACGTCCGGGCCGGTAATGCGGCAGGTGAGTTTTCCGTCGCTGAAGCATCCTGCCCCGCCTTCACCGAAGAGATAATTGTTGTCGCCGTCATGTTCGCCGCCTGAGTCAAAGTCGCGAATCGCGGGAACTCGCTCCTTCACCGCCTGGCCTCGCTCGATGATCAACGGGCGATAACCTTTCAACGCCAGAAAATAACCGGCCAGCAGCCCCGCCGGACCTGAGCCGACAATCACCGGACGATGCGGAAGCGGTGAAGTACCCGGTTCAGCATCTTCGAACGCGGGCAGCGACCATGCCTCGATCTGAATGCCGTCAGCGCTGCGGTAGCGATTTTTATCAGCATCGGGGATCGAAAGCGTGAGGGAGTAGACAAACTCCAGTCGGTGCCTGTTTCGAGCATCCAGACTCTTGCGGAGAATCTTCAAAGACACCAAATCCGCGACCGGTACGGAAAGCCGTCGAGCGACCTCCGCGGTCAGCTGGTTCTCCGGCAGTTCAACGGGCGTTCGGAAACTCGTGATTCGCAGCAACATGGCTGACGGGTTCTACAGCATCGGTGGCGGCGGCGAAACTTGCGCCAGCTTTTTGAGCCGCATGGCAATCGTCACCGTTACGGTGAACATCAAACAAATCAGGGCGGCCAGATCCCGGACCTGGTCGCCCCTGCTTGTGAATTGTTATACCGGTGAACTGTGTCGGCATCCGTCGCGATTCAGAATCCCTGCTGCATCCGCGCCTTTTCTTCGGACTGCTTCCTGGCGGCCGCCATCTGATTAGTCAACTTGTTCTCGGGGCCGGGCGGGAAATACTGCACATCATCCGTCAGGTAGTCCGGTGACGGCAGCGTCTGGCCGCCGATCGTGGTCTGACAGCCTGTGAAGAGAGCACTTGAGGCAAATGCTGCAGCAAGTGACAACAGAATCCCGGGTCGTCCTGCGGTTGTCTTCACGGATCTCTACCTTCGTTCAGCTGTGACGGGTCGGCTCGCAGACTTGCGAACCAATGACAAACGTGCCGGCATTCGGCGCATCCTGTTCGTCCCTTGTTTCCATCGACGCGGCAGGTCATTAGATTTCACAGAATCGTTGCAGTCGTTACAGCTTTTCAATCCGAAGGCCGCTGCAGTGCTGTTCATCGGCCGTTATTGCCGGATGAGCCTGCAACCAGTGTTGTGCCGAAAGATCTGAACCATGCGAATCGCCGGAATCCAGACGGATGTTGCTTTCAAAGACGTGGACGCCAATCTGGCACTTCTGGAAAGCACCGTCCGCTCCGAGACTGCACTCGGAACTCAGCTGACGATTTTTCCGGAATGCTTTTCTGCCGGCTACTGCTTCGATTCTCTGGAGGAAGCTCGCAGCTTCAGTGAATCGATTCCCGGCCCGACCACGGACAGAATTGCCAGACTGTGCCGCGAAGTAAAATCGTGCGTTGTGTTCGGAATGATTGAAAAATCGGGCAGCGACATTTTCAACACGGCTGTGATGATCGGGCCGGACGGACTGATCGGCAGCTATCGGAAAATTCATCTGCCGTATCTGGGCGTGGATCGATTCACGACCCCGGGCGACCGTCCGTTTGAAGTCCTTGAAGCCGGAGGCGTCCGCATTGGAATGCTGATCTGCTATGACGGTGGTTTTCCCGAGGCCGCTCGAGTGCTGGCGATCCGTGGTGCCGATCTCATCGTTCTGCCGACGAACTGGCCGCCAGGAGGCAGCTGCATGGCAGAGTTTTCGATCAACTGCCGGGCCATGGAAAACGGCGTCTACTTCGCCGCCGTCAATCGCATCGGCACTGAAAATGGCTTCAGCTTCATCGGCAAAAGCCGCATCTGCAGCCCTCTGGGAGCGACTCTGACATCGATCGACAGCAACGACAGCGGCATCCTGCGAGCGGAAATCGATCCGGTCATTGCCCGGACCAAGCGACTCGTGCGAGTCCCCGGCAAGCACGTAATCGACCGCATGGCCGACCGCCGCCCCGAAATGTACGGCACGATCTGCGAGCCGCACTCACTGAAGAGACCCGGACGCGACGAGCCAGTCTGAGTGTCGTCAATCGGTTGCATCAAGACTCGTCTCGGCGGAATGAGGCGGTTACATTATGGCAGCCTCCGATAATTTCCCGACTCTGCATCTGAAGTGGTCATTATGACGCAAAGATTCCTGATTCTGTTTGCTGTTGCCGTCGGGAACTTCATCGGCTGCAGTCAGCCGGTCGCAACGGACGCGCCGGCCGCCGCTTCGAACGAATTGAAGAGTCGCGGCCTGATCGGCGTTTCGCTGCTCACTCTGGACAATCCGTTCTTCAAGGTGATCGGCGACAAGATCACCTCCGAAGCATCAATGCACAATTACGAAACGATTGTCGTCAGTGCCGACAAGGATGTCGCGAAGCAGGGCAATCAGGTCAAGGATTTCATCGTCAAGAAAGTCAGTGCGATCGTCCTCAGCCCGTGTGATTCCAAGGCCATAATTCCGGTGATTCAGGAGGCAAATGCTGCGGGAATTCCTGTTTTCACAGTGGATATTCCCTGCAATGAACCGGGCGTAAAAATCGTGACGCAGGTGGCAACAGATAACTACGGCGGCGGCAAAGAGGCTGCGAATGCGATGATCGAAGCCCTCGGGGAAGCAGGAGGCAAGATCGCCGTGCTGCATCTCAAGCAGGCGGAATCCTGCATTCTCCGTGTGAAGGGGTTCACGGAAGTCATCAATGAACACAATGCGGCGGGCAAGGCGAAAGTGGACATCGTGACCGAACTGAACAGCGGCGGTGCGAAGGACATCGGCTACAAGGCGGCGGAAGACGCAATCCAGGCGCATCCGGATCTCCGGGGAATCTTTGCGATCAATGATCCTGCAGCGCTCGGTGCCCGGGCTGCTCTTGAAAAGGCCGGCAAGGCGGACCAGATCGTCATCGTCGGATTCGACGGTCAGCCCGAAGGCAAACAGGCTATCAAAGACGGCAGAATCTACGCAGACCCGATTCAGTTTCCGGAAAAGATGGGTGTCCAGATCGTGGATGCCATTGTCCGCCATTCGAAGGGCGAGACACTGCCGCCGCAGACTCTCATTCCCACCAGTCTCTACCGCAAGGCAGACGCAGACAAGGATCCTGAACTTCAGTGACGAGTGCGACTGACTCTGCGCCGCTGCTCAGGATGTACCGGATCGCCAAATCGTTTCCAGGCGTTCAGGCATTGCACGGTGTGGACCTGACCCTCGGGGCTGGTGATGTGCTGGCCCTGCTTGGCGAAAACGGCGCTGGCAAGAGTACGCTGATCAAAGTGCTGGGCGGCGCGCATCAGTGTGATGGAGGTGTGCTGGAGATCGACGGCAGGCAGGTGGCGTTGCGGACACCCATGGAATCGCGGCAGGCAGGCGTGGCCGTGATTTATCAGGAGTTCAATCTGGTGCCCGGCCTCACCGCCGTCGAAAATATATTTCTCGGCAGGGAAGTGACCCGAGCTGGCTTCGTGAAGAGGAGTCGGGAGCGACAGCAGGCCGCTCAGCTGTTTGAGCGGCTTGGCGTTGACTTTGACCTGGACGTACCCTGCCGCCGCCTCACGACGGCACAGCAGCAGCTGGTGGAGATTGCCAAAGCACTCGCGTTCGATGCTCGGATCATCGTTATGGATGAACCCACCGCTGCGCTGACGCTGCGCGAGGTCGAACGACTCTTCGACATCATCCGCGATCTGAAACGTCGGGGCATCGGGATCATCTATATCAGCCATCGTCTGAATGAGATTTTCACGATCGCCGACCGCGTTACAATTCTGCGCGACGGCCAGAACGTCGGCGAGCGCCGGATTTCGCAGATCACTCGGAAAGAAATGATCGAATTGATGGTCGGGCGAGAACTGAAGGACGAGTTTCCTTCGCGCGATGTCGACGTCGGATCGCCCCGGCTTGAAGTGCTGGGGCTGCGTCGGGGCCGTGCCGTGCAGGATGTGTCGTTCAGTGTCGGCCGCGGAGAAATTTTGGCAATTGCCGGTCTTGTTGGCGCGGGTCGCACCGAACTGGTCAGGCTGATCTTCGCGGCTGACCCGCGAGAGGCCGGCGAAATCCGACTGGACGGGAGATTGCTCCCGATCCGTACTCCGCGGGATGCAATTGCAGCGGGAATCGGCCTGTTGACAGAAGATCGGAAGCTGCAGGGCCTGGTCTCCGGGCATTCCGTTCGTGACAACTTTGCTTTGCCGAATCTGAACCGGCTGTCCGGGTATGGCTTTGTCCGGCTTCGCGCAGAGAGAGCTGAGTTCGGCCACTATGTGAAACTGCTCAGAATCCGCATTGCTCACCAGGAACAACGAGCGGTTGACTTGTCCGGCGGCAACCAGCAGAAAGTCGTACTCGCCAAATGGCTCGCCCGGAATTGCGAGATTCTGATCTTTGATGAGCCGACTCGGGGGATTGATGCGGGTGCCAGATTCGAAATCTATCTGCTCATGAATGAACTCGCCGCGCAGGGAAAATCGGTCATCATGATCAGCTCGGAACTGTCCGAAGTGCTGGGCATGGCTGACCGGATCCTCGTGATGCGCTCAGGCCGCATCGCAGGAGAAATCCGCGACGTCCGGCAGGCCACTCAGGAGCAGATCATGCAACTCGCAGTGACATGACATCATGAAGCAATACGTCAGGACATTCGTCACAGAATACGGCATGGTGTTTGTGCTGCTGCTGCTGTGCGCTTACTTCAGCGTCGTGACATACGGTGATCAGTCGCCGGCAGGAGAGGCGGCAGCAGATCAAGTGGCCAGTCAGATCAGGAAACAGTTTGGAGTCGCGGGGAAGGTCATGATCGCGGCTGGTGATCAGCCTGACGATGCCGCGTTTGCAGCAGGGCTGGAACGTGAACTCACGGCCTCCGGAGCGAGTGTTCTCGCCGTGGCACTGGGCGAAATAAAGAATGCCCGCGAGGCACTGCAGAGAATCGCCGCGTCCGGAAACAGGATCGATGCCATTGCCTGCACTCAGTCCGCAGGTGCGTGGCTCGTCTTCGCGGACCTGAAGACAGATTTTCCGTTGATCGGAGATCCTCGCATCATCACACCGCGCAGCTACCGCTGGCCCGATTTTCTGAAATCCGAAAACCTGCTGAACATCGCCAACCAGATAGCTGTAATTGCCATCATGGCTATCGGAATGACGATGGTCATCATCACCGGCGGTATCGATCTCAGCGTGGGCAGCCTTCTCGCACTGTCAGCAGTACTCACCGCAAAGTTCATCCGGGATTTTGCCGGCAGTATCAACGCTTCAGTTGCAGGCATGGTACTTTCCTGCCTGGCGGCAATCGCTTCCTGCGGAGCGGTCGGCGCTTTCTCCGGTTTCATGATCACCCGGTTCAGAATCCCGCCGTTCATTGTCACACTCTCCATGATGCTGGTCGGCAGCGGGCTGGCATACACGCTCGCCGAAGGACAGACCATCTATCAGATTCCCGAGTCGTTCATCTGGCTGGGCCGCGGTGCAGATCTGTTTCATCTGCCCAATGCTGTGGTCCTGATGCTGGTGCTGTACGCGCTGGCGCATGTTCTGATGTCCCGCATGAAGCTGGGCCGATATCTCTATTCCGTCGGCGGCAACAGTGAAGCAGCGCGTCTCGCCGGCGTTCCTGTGCATCGAGTTCTGATGTTTGCCTACATCGCCAGCGCCTTGCTCGCGGGTCTGGGTGGTGTCATTCTTGCGTCGCAGTACAAAAGCGGTTCCGGCACTTTCGGCAACATGTACGAACTCATTGTCATCGCGGCCGTCGTGGTCGGGGGAACCAGTCTCAGCGGCGGCGAAGGCAAGATGCCCGGCACGCTGATTGGCGCGTTTACGATTGCCATCATTCAAAACGGCATGAATCTCACCAACGTGGAGACTAACATGCAGAAAGTCGTGTTGGGATTTGTCATTCTGGGAGCGGTGCTCCTGGACACGTTGCGCAGTCCGATCGGAATCAGGAAATAAGTATGTTTGATGTTGCTGCGATCCAGGCGGCGTTGACCGAATTCGGATTCGACGGCTGGCTGCTGTATGACTTTCGAGGCCACAACATGCTGGCTCAGAGAGTCCTGCAGATGCCGGCCGGGTTTCACGGGACTCGAAGGTATTTCTATTTCATCCCGGCCGCCGGAACTCCCACAAAACTGGTGCATCGGATTGAAAGCGGTGTGCTGGATCATCTGCCGGGCGACAAAGTGGTCTATCTTCGCTGGCAGGAGCTGGAGGCCGCCGTGCAGAATCTGGTGACCGGCCATGCGATCGTCGCGATGGAGTATTCTCCGCGGAACGGCAATCCATATGTCTCGCGAGTGGACGCGGGGACGGTCGAGCTCGTACGGTCGTTCGGCTGCCAGGTTGCGTCTTCCGGTGATCTGATCTCACAGTTCGAATCGGTCATGTCGGAGGCCCAGCTAAAGAGCCATCTGGCGGCATCGGAAGTGACCAATTCAGCCTATGGCCGGGCGTGGAAGTTCATCGCCGATCAGGTTCGGTCAGCCGGGCATGTTGAAGAGAATGCCGTTCGTGACGAGATCCTGCGGCACTTTGCTGAGCATCATCTGACGACCTACAGTCCTCCGATTGTCGGTGTCGATGCCAACGGCGGGAACCCTCATTATGAGACGGGTTCAGGCGCTCAGACAAAAATCCGCGAAGGCAGCTTTGTGCTGATCGACCTGTGGGCGAAGCTGGACGAACCCAACAGCATCTACAGTGATCTGACTCGAACGGGGTTCGTCGGAACGACGGTTCCCGAAAAGTACATCAAGGTCTTCAACATTGTTGCAGCCGCCCGTGATGCCGGGATTGAATGCGTGAAATCCGCCTTTGGCACCGGACGTCCGCTCAGCGGCGGCGCAGTCGACGATGCAGTTCGCGCCGTGATTGAAGCGGCTGGCTATGGTCCGGAATTCTGTCATCGCACGGGCCACAGCCTGGCTCAGGAAGTCCACGGCAACGGGACTCACATCGACAACCTGGAAACTCGCGAGGCCCGTCGGATTCTGCCCCGCACGCTGTTCACGATTGAACCCGGCATCTATCTGCCGGATTTCGGTGTCCGCAGCGAAGTTGATGTTTACATTCACGCGGACGGCACAGTGGAAGTCACCGGTGGTCCGATCCAGCGTAATGTCGTAGCGATTCTGGCAGAGTACTGAGATTTATACTGCCCGCGGCCGCCGGTGACACCAACCCGAAGCGTCACCGAGGATGGCAAAGCGTCGACTCGCTTGCGCTTCGGGTTGGTGTGAAACAGCGAACGTCTCACGTTTGCCCGTGTGAATCATCACAAGCACGTTGCACAATACGATGTGACAGGAACAGACCTTCAGTTGGCTTC
>JANNGQ010000865.1:0-4979 GCA_031403975.1 Planctomycetota bacterium | reverse complement strand
TCCATTCCCGGTCGGGCTTGCCGACACGGTCGGTTGCTGCAATGCTCAGCATGAAACGGCAATAGATTGAATCATCGTCCGCGGTGGAACAATTTCATATCACTTTTCCCGTCTCAGAAGTCTTCCGCCTAATGTCAGAACTCCCCGTCATCAGTGTGACCGAGCTGGTCACAGCCTTCAAAGAGGTGGTCGAGACCGCGCTGCCGCCGTGCAGTGTGGAAGGGGAAGTTTCAAACTGCCGGAAAAGCCCGGCCGGACACTGGTATCTGACTCTGAAAGATGAACAGTCCGAAATCAGCGCCGTGATCTGGCGCAGTGCGGCTGTGAGAATCAAGTTTGAACCGAAGGACGGCATGAAAGTGCTGGCGACCGGATCGCTGCAGGTTTACGTCGCGCGCGGGACCTGTCAGTTTGTGATCAACCGGCTGATGCCGCAGGGTGTCGGCGAACTCGAAATGGCGTTTCGCCAGTTGCGGGATAAACTGGCCGCCGAAGGGCTGTTTGACGAATCCCGCAAGCGACCGATTCCCAGAATTCCCCGACGAATCGCGCTGGTGACAAGTCCGACCGGAGCAGCCGTGCGGGACATGATTCAGGTGATCGCTCGCCGCTGGCCGCCGGCCCGGATCGTGATTGTCCCGTGCCGGGTTCAGGGCGAAGCGGCCGCGGATGAAATTGCACGCGCACTGAAGCTGGTGCATCGTATTCCGGACGTGGACGTCGTGATCACCGGGCGCGGCGGCGGCAGTCTGGAAGATTTATGGTGCTTTAATACGGAGAAGGTCGCACGAGCGATTGCCGGATGTCGACTTCCGGTCATCAGCGCGGTCGGGCACGAGATCGATATTTCCATCGCCGACCTGGTTGCCGATCGTCGAGCGCTGACGCCGAGCGAGGCCGGAGAACTTGTCGTGCCCTCGGCCCAGGAACTGCGGGACACCCTGGAACACACGGCTCAGCGTATGCGGCAGGTGCTGAGGAACCGGGTCGAACGAATGCGACTCAAGTTGAGTGCCATCGAGGCGCGTTCTGTAATACAGCGTCCGGTGTCACTGGTGGATCAGCGGCGGATGGATTGCGAACAGCTCGGTGAGCGGTCTCTGAATGCAGTGCGGTTGCTGGTGGAGCGACGTCGGCAGAAACTTGCGGCGGTATCGGCCGCGCTGCATGCCCTGAGTCCGTTGCAGGTGCTGTCGCGGGGTTTCTCACTGACTCAGCGCGCAGACGGCACGATCGTCCGAGCGGCGGATTCTGTGGAAATCGGTGAGATGATCGTCACGCGCTTGAAAGAAGGGACGATCCAGTCGCGCGTGGAGGCGGCCGGCATCGCCGTGACGGATTCCTGAACAGGCAGGGCGCAGGACGCTCTCGATTCTTCGTGGGGCAGGCTTCCAGCCTGCCTGGACGCGATTCTTCGTGGGGCAGGCTTTCAGCCTGCCTGGACGCATTTCTTCGTGGGGCAGGCTTTCAGCCTGCCTGGACTTTCAGAAACGCATCCGTTCTTGAACCGACGAGGCGGGCTGGAAGCCCGCACCACGATAAATCGACGAGGTGGGCTGGAAGCCCGCCCCACGATAAGACGAAGGTCACCAGGGCGAGAAGGCACTTCGCTGGCCCCGTGAAACCCGCTTCGATGAATGTCGCACGGCGTTTGCGGACGGGGAGTCCGTAGCGGCAGCAGTCAGTCCTGGCCCCACAGGGCATCGGCGATCCAGTCGAGATCTTCGGTCTGGACTTGTGAGGCTTCCTGGCCGCGACCGGCGCCGGCAGAATTCAGAGCATTGAGGACCAGCAACCGCAGCACGCTGGCCAACGGGCTGCGAGGGCCTTGTTGGAGGGCTCGCTGAATCAGTCGGTGATCACGGTTCAGGATAACTTCGTTCTGACCGGTCGGAGCCTGCCGGAAGTGCGCGTCGATCAGTCTCTGGAAGCCCTTCGGAATATCGCCGTCTTTGCGGAGTTCTTCGAACGTCTGCGCCAGCTCGTATCGTTCGTTCAGAAACGCCACGACCGGCAGGCCCGGCTGAAACGAGGACAGCAGGATCCGGGCGTTTGTGGATCGCAGAAAATCGGCCCAGGCCGCCGGCGCGTCTTCGACATCAGTCAGGCCCATGACGGAATCGGCAAAGTTCGGCGATGACGGCGTTGCCGGGCGAAGGTCGATTTGTCCTTCCGTGCTGTCTGAGATCATCGACGCCAGCAGTGACTCTTCAAAACTGCGGAATACGTGGACACACGGCGTCGGATTCTGAGCGAAGACATCGTCCAGATATCGTTCCTGCCGCCGGTCGGCGTTGTACCAGATGACATGATCGGCTTCCGCTTCATGCAGTCCGTCGGCGATGCTCTGCTTCAGGATTTCACCAAACAGCAGCGAGCCCTTCGACGTCTTGAACCGGTACACGTTTGCCAGCAGTACCCGCAGCCGCGATTCTGCCAATGCTGCTCCGGCGAGCACGTAGCGGTGCCAGTTAACGATTGCCTCCAGCCGGTCAGGCTGCTCATCGGCCATCCGTTCGAGATGCGAAAACAGATATTCATTCAGGGTGGATCGCACCAGCTGAAACCGATCGTCGCGGACCAGGTCTTCGCGGCTGGCCGTCGGAGAACAGTCGTCCAGTTCAAGAACGCCCCGCAGAAAACTGGCCCACGGCGGAATAAGATCGCGGACCCGGCGTGAAATCACCATTCGTCGGACTGTGACGGCCACCGTCGCTTCGTCGGCGAATCCGGGAGTTCTCTGCGGCGAAATGTACAGCGCGCCGGCGAGGGAAGCGGGTGTTTCGATGCGGATCGGAATCACGTCCAGAGGTGACTCGTTGAAATAGCTTGCCAGCTCCAGTTCGATCGCTTCGGCGTCGGGAGTCGGTTCAAACCAGGCGACGTTGATGACGTTGACTCGCGCCGCGTCTCCGTTGAGATGGATCGGAATCGTCAGAAAGTCGGCGTATTCGCGAATTGCGGATTCGAGCGATTCCGGAGCTTCAGCCAACGTACGAAACAGCGGCTTCAGGTGCAGACAGACGGACGTACCGGTTTCTGATCGTTCGCTGGACGACAGTGTGATGCTTGTTCCCGGTCCCGCTTCCCAGCGGATTCCCTCCGACGAGTCTTCACGGCGGCTCTCGACCACCAGTCGATCTGCCAGCATAAATGCACTGAAGAGTCCGATTCCGAACTGTCCGATCAGGTGCTCGCTGTCACCGTTCACATGCCCGCGCTGCTCGTCCGTGACTCGCCCTTTCAGCAACCCGGTAATGCCGATACCCAGAGTTCCCAGAAACTTCTCAGCCTCATCTGCATTCAGCCCGACGCCGTCGTCCACAAACGTCAGCGTGCCCTGTTCACTATCCTGGTGAATGTCGATGCGGCCACGAAACGTCAGATCCCTGCTGCGCCGCCGCATGATGGCGTCGTGTCCGTTCTGAATCAGCTCCCGTATCGGAGTGTCCATCCGGCTGTACAGCGACGATCCCATGATCTCGATCACACCGGCAATATCGACTCGAAACGGAATCTGACGGGTCCACACGCTTTGCACCTCGGATGAATCTTAAGCCCAGCCGAACGCGCTACGTCGGGCCTTTGTCGGGAAAACGCGGGAAATCACTTGCTCACCATTTATCCACCGGCCCGCTCGGAACGGGAATTTCGACATCGGTCAGTACGCCGGTTCTGTTTCCGTCGACGGGTCCGGCTTCGCGGATCTGTTTCATGGCAACGTTCCATTCCTCTCGCGTCCGGACACTCTGAAAGTCGCCGCGAAGGCGTTTGAGGATTCTCATTCCCTTCAGATACCAGTGAGCCATCTTTCGAAACAGCACGATCGCCCGCTCGCATCCATATCGTTCTTCAAGACAGGCGAACTGTTGCAGCATCAGCTCCAGCCGTTCGTCGAATGTTCCTGCCGAATCATAACTGCCCGTGCGCTCCCATTCCGTGAGCTGTCGGAAAATCCAGGGATTGGCAAGAGACGCACGACCGATGGAAACCCCGTGGCAACCAGTTTCGCGAATCATGCGAGCCGCGTCTGCGACATTGCGGATATCTCCGTTACCAATGATCGGAATTCGTTCTGTGGCTTCCACCACAGCTCGGATTCCGGGCAGTGATACTGTCCCGCTGAACCCCTGTTCGCGAGTTCTTCCGTGAATCGCGACCGCGGCAACACCCGCCTGTTCAAATTGTCGGGCAAAAAACGGAGCGCTCTGATTGTCGGCATCCCAACCGAGACGCATTTTGACACTGATCGGTATCGGCACGGCTTCGACCACAGTCTGCACCAGCTTCAGAGTTCCATCGATGTTGCACATCATGCCAGCCCCGGCACCCGCGCCGGCAATACGATTGACCGGGCATCCCATGTTGATGTCGATCGTGTCGACACCCAGTTGGAACAGCATTCGGGCCGCATCGGCCATCGCTGCAGGCTCGTTCCCGAAGATCTGAACGGCGAACGGACGGTCCTCCGGATGAGTCTCCACCATCTGCATCGTACGCTCGTTGCGACTGAGCAGCGCCCGGGAATTGACAAGATCCGTCGTCGCGAGCCCGACTCCGCCGATGCGTCGCACGATCCTGCGAAATGGCAAGGTCGTAAATCCCGCCAGCGGAGAAAGCAGGTACCGACTGGAGAGCTTCAGCGATCCGTAGCTCACCGCTTCACGAAATGCGGGCCGATCAACCACCGAGCGCGCCCCGTTCATTCCCGGCTGCAGTTCAGCAGATGAGTTGCGAAAGACGTCAGGAATGGCTCGGCGAATGTTGGTGGCTCAGTCAATAGTTGGACACGTGAATGACCTGGGATTCTAGTTTAACGGCAAGCCGCAGGCACCTGCTCTGTCCTTGCACTGTCGTCAGCCATGATCACACGACACCGTCGCCTGCGGCTTGCCGTTAAACTAGAATCCCAGGTCATTCACGTGTCCAACTATTGACTGAGCCACCAACATTCGCCGAGACATTCCTGACGACTTTCG
>JANNGQ010000864.1:0-3261 GCA_031403975.1 Planctomycetota bacterium | reverse complement strand
CATCGGCTACGGCCTGTTGCGCGCTATAGGCACCCAGATGGGCTGTGACGAACAGGCCTCGCTGATGACTTTCGTCGATGATCTTCTGGCCGACAGCGCGGCCCGTCCCCGCGTAGATTTTGACCGTCCTGATCTTCCATTCCAGCAGGTCGTCGAGCAGCGCGGGCACTTGAGCCGGGTCTGTTACGGCTCGCCCGACGTCGCGATGAATCGGCGGATCAGCGTCGAGCAATGGACTGCATGTAAAGACTCGCGGGCATGTCTCCGGATGAGCGTCGGCGAATCGGGCAGCCAGTGTCGCCGCCACAATCTCATCTCCTGTACTGCGGACGGACGTTACCCCGGCCGCCAGATACAACGGCAGAATCTCATCGGCCGTCACATGCGCGAAATCCAGTACATGGACCAGATGCACATGAGCATCGATCAACCCCGGCAGCAGGTACTTGCCTCGACCGTCAATGCGAATGGCTTCAGCCGGTATCGCTGCCGTTGCATCAGCACCAGTCACGGAAGTGATGTGATCCCCGATCACCACAACCGTCTGTTGATTCAGCATTTGACCGGTGACGGAATCGAACAGTGAACAACCTTCAATGACGATCGACGAATCCGCAGCGACTGCGGAGCGACAATGCCAGAAACAGACTAACGACAGGATGGTCAGGCATGACTGAATCAATCTGTGTCTCCCCGGTAAGGACTTGGACAGAAATAAGTGGGGCACGAATCCTTCGTGCCAAGCACGTTAAAAACGTGCTCCACGTCCGGAAGGCGACAGTTATTTCTGCGCCGGTCCTAAATGCTCTGAACAAGAAACAATACTGTCGTAGCGGCAGCTGGTGACTCGCACTATGGATCGGCTGGCCCTTATGTCAACTGTTTGCGGAACCGGACCAGGCTCAGCGTCAGGATTATAATGCAGCAGACCGCCAGGCCGGCCGTCTGCGGCAGCAAGTCCGCAAAATCGGCTCCCCGCAGGATGATACCCCGCAGAATCTCCACGAAATAGGTGGCGGGAATGCCGAACGAAAGGATGTAAATCGGCAACGGCATCTCAGCCCGCGGGAATACGAATCCCGACAGCAGGACCGTCGGAAGCATCAACAGAAACGCGAATTGCATCGCTTCGAGCTGCGTCCTTGCCAGCGTCGAAACGAGCAGCCCGAGTGCAAGTGCGCACACGACAAACAGCGAAGACAGGCTCAGCAACAGCCAGAGGCTGCCGTGGATGTGGACGCCGAAAACAAAGACCATCACTGTCAGCACGATCAGCGTTTCCAGCATCCCCACCAGCGCATACGGCACGAGTTTTCCCAGCAGCAGCCCCACGCGACCGACGGGAGTCACGAAGAGCTGTTCGAGGGTTCCGACCTCACGCTCGCGGACGATTGAGAAAGAGGTCAGAAACAGCGTCACCAGTTGCAGGATGATCCCGACCAATCCCGGCACGAAGAAGTGCGAGCTTTCCAGATTCGGGTTGTAGAGCAGCCTCGGCCGCATCTCGATCGGCATCGCCGCCCGCCCGATGGCATCACGGGCAGGAACAACCGGCAGTGTCTCGGCCAGATTGCGGGCGATCCGCATCGACAGAGATGTCCCCAGAAGTTGAGTCGCCTGCAACGCCGTGTTTGCCACCTGTGAATCGCTCCCGTCGATCAGGACCTGCACCTGTACCTGCTCATGCAGCAGCAATCGATCGGAGTATCCGGGCGGGATGCGGATGCCGACTCGGGCCCGTCCGGATGTCATCGCGCGGCGGAAGGATTCTTCATCGTGGACATGATCCACAATCATGAACGACCGCGTATTCCGGAAGGCATCGATTAACTCGCGCGACGACTGCCGGCCGTCCAGGTCGTAGACGATCGTCGGAATGTGCTCGATCTCCTGCCGGATCGCATAACCGAAAATCAGTGTCTGCAGCACCGGCACGACAAGCATGAAGATGATCGTCGATCGCTCGCGACGGATGTGCAGGAACTCCTTGACCAGCATCGCCAACAGCCCCCACATCGGCCGCGAGCGAGAGTCGGCGACCGTGGGCGCCGCAAAGCGAACTGTCGCGGCCGCCGCGGCCGGCGTCGACTCGGATGCTGGCAGCATCCGCCACGAAGGGACACTCGTTGACGGGCTCGTCGGCATTCCCCGCGGCTCGGCAGGTACCTCGCCCTCCCGCGGTTCGCCAGCCGCGGAACTCTCGATGGCGCGCGTCAGTGTGACGAATACATCTTCCAGTGTCGGGGCGATCGGCCGCAATGCAGCCTGTACTCGCGAGACTGGCAGCGCATCGAGTAACTCCGCTTCCGACAACGAGTCCTCCACCAGCACGTGGATTGCCTGGCCGAACAGCGTTGCGTCCACGATGCCATCGATCTGCCTGAGTCGCGACAGAGCCGCCGTTGGTGAATCGATCGCCAGCTCCAGCCGCCTCGTGCCGGCCGGCGTCACGGCGGGAAGACGCTTGAGTTCGTCGGGCTTTCCGCAGACGATCAGCTTAGCATTGTGAATATATCCGATATCCGTACAGCGTTCCGCCTCGTCCATGTAGTGTGTCGTGACAAACAGCGTCACGCCTCGCCCTGCCAGTTCAAAGAGCAGATCCCACAGATCGCGTCGCGCCACGGGGTCGATCCCCGCCGTCGGTTCATCGAGAAACACCACCTCCGGCTCGTGAATCAGGGCGCAGGCCAGCGCGAGCCGCTGCTTCCAGCCGCCGGAAAGCGTTCCCGCAAGCTGGTCCAGCCGGTTGTCGATCCCCGTCAGCTCCTGCACTTCGCGTGATCGCTGCACGAGTCGCTCAGCTGTCAGCCCATAGATGCGGCCGTAAAAATCGATGTTTTCGCGGACGCTGAGGTCGCCGTAGAGGCTGAACTTCTGTGACATGTATCCGATGCGTCGCTTGATCGCCTCTGCCGCGAGTCGAATATCGTAGCCCAGCACAGTCGCATTGCCGTCTGTCGGTGCGAGCACGCCGCACAGCATGCGGATGATCGTCGACTTGCCGCTTCCATTCGGACCAAGCAGACCAAAGATGGAACCTCGCTGAACCTGGAAGCTCACATTGTCGACGGCCGTCAATGCGCCGAAGCGACGCACCAGTTGCCGGACATCGATCGCGGTCTCAGTCATCGCCGACATCGTGGCGTGGTTCCCGTTCTTCTGTGACGGTTCAGCAGCCACGTTTGCCAGAACGTAGCTACGTTCTTGAAATCTCTTCTGATTCGACCGTCCCAAATTTGACCCCAACGGCCTCGTGCC
>JANNGQ010000863.1:0-20552 GCA_031403975.1 Planctomycetota bacterium | reverse complement strand
CCGGCCCGGGGTCCATCTTCCACGGTTCGTGGGTTTCGAGGCCAAAACGAGGGATTTGGGTTTTCGCGGTGCCATCAGCCGGCTGACTCCTGTCGGATTTGAGATTTGAGATTTGAGATTTGAGATTTGAGATTTGAGATTTGAGATTTGAGATTTGAGATTTGAGATTTGAGATTTGAGATTTGAGATTTGAGATAGGCGCGCCGCTGGATGCAAAATGATCGTCTGACAGCCACCCGAACGCACGGGCATCGGACGTTTGACCGGACCACGCCGGAGATCCCTCGCCTGCCGCTGGCGCTGTCGGCTGAATTCAGTCTTTAAGCCGCACAGTGTGCAAAGCCGGAGAATTTCGCACAATGATGAATCGCCGGATAAACTGCTGCTGCATTCTTCGACCGCAAAGAGCCACTTCATATGAAATCAACTTTCGCCCTGATCCTGTCATGCATCATCTGCTGTGCTGCCTTCGCCGAAGATGGCCAGTTGCGTCCTGCCTCGGATGACGACACGCTGAAACTCTGGCTGGAGAATATGGTCTGGCATCATCGATATTCGAAAGAAGAGATTCGCCAGGTGACAGGACTCGAACCGGAGCAGCTCAAACAGAAGCTGGCTCAGTTTCAGATTTCTGACAGCACTCGTCCCGATCGACCGAGAGACGGACTGCTCATGCTGCCGTACCCTGGAGGCCGGCATCCGCGGATCGGTTTTCTGGACGGAGCTGTTGAGCCTCAGCGGGAAACCAAACTCAGCGTTTTTTGTCCGTGGGATGATCACAGCTATGTTGTCATGGATGTTCCGGAAGCGATCTGGTCCAACCTCGGACTGACCTATCTGGCTCACACGCACATTGCGACAATCTGGGATCGTGACAAGACACGCCTGGAGCAGCAGGAATGGGACATTCTCGACGACGGCAGTTACTCACTGATCCGCCGTCTCCCCAACGGAATTGAATTCGCCACAACGGCGAAAGCCCATGCTGACCACATCGCTATGACCATGTCATTGAAGAACGGCACGACAAAGCCGCTCAGCGATCTGCGCGTCCAGAATTGTGTGATGCTCAAGGGCGCGGAGGGCTTTGACAGGCAGTCAAACGATAACAAGAAGTTCGTGGACGGTTATGCAGTCGCCGGCTCGCCCGAAGAAACTCGCTGGATCATCAGCGGCTGGAATCCGATCCATCGAGCCTGGGGCAACGCACCTTGTCCCTGCCTGCATTCCGATCCAAAATTCCCTGACTGTGCTCCCGGAGAAACTCAGCACCTCCGTGGCTGGCTGTCGTTTTATCAGGGAACAGACCTGAAATCCGAACTGACCCGCATCGAGGCCACCGGCTGGAGAACGCCGTGACAGGGCCATACATGCACGACGCGCCAGCGAGTGGCTGCGAAACGAACACTCGCCTGCGCATCGTGTTTGTCCAGCGCAGTGACTTACGCGACTCGTCTTTCTCTGAATCCCGAATCCTGACCCCCGAATCCTCCTCTCCATGAAACGTCTCCGGCTCGGCGCCGCAATCCTCAACCAGACACCGCTCGACTGGGACGGCAACACGGCCCGCATTCTCGATGCAATCCGGATGGCGCGCGAACAGGATGTGCATGTGCTGTGCCTGCCCGAACTCTGCATCACCGGTTACGGCTGTGAAGACATGTTCCTCGCGCCGCATGTCTGGCGCACATCGTGGGAGATGCTGCAGAAGATCGTTCCGGCAACCGACGGCATGGTTGTCTCCGCCGGATTGCCGCTGTTTGTCACCAACGGCGTTTACAATACGGCGTGTGTGCTGTCACACGGAAAAATCGCCGGATTCGTCGCCAAACAGCACCTCGCGGGAGATGGACTGCACTATGAACCCCGCTGGTTCCGGGCCTGGCCGGGCGAAACGATCAGCGAGTTTCATTACGACGGCCAGTCGTGGCCCATCGGCGATCTGCTGTTCGACTGCGACGGAGTCCGTATCGGATTCGAGATCTGTGAGGACGCCTGGGTCGCCGGTCGGCCGGGAAATCGAATGGCCGAATGCGGCGTTGACATTATTCTCAATCCCAGTGCCAGTCACTTCGCATTCGGCAAACATGAGATCCGCAAGCGTTTCGTGCTGGAAGGTTCGCGATCGTTCGGAGTCAGTTACGTCTATGCGAACCTCGTCGGCAACGAAGCCGGTCGAACGATCTACGATGGTGGCGCGCTGATTGCCTCGGGCGGGGATCTGATCGCTGCGGGCCCGCGTTTTCGATTCCACGAAACCGACGTCATCGCCGCCGACGTCGACGTCGAACTGACTCGCACGCGCCGCGCCGGAATACACTCTATGCCGACTCAGGTCGCCGATGACATGTTTGATCACATCGTGCCGATCCCCGGAACGTTCGTGCCGGTGGCCGGGAGCATTGCATCGCCCCGTCAGCTGCCGATTGAAACGCGGTTTGACGAGTTCACTCAGGCCATCGCGCTGGGTCTGTTTGATTATCTTCGCAAGAGCCAATCTCACGGTTTTGTGATCAGCATGAGCGGCGGTGCGGATTCGTCGGCCTGTGCCGTGCTGATTCGCAGCATGGTGGAACGAGGCTTGAAGGATCTGGGTCTGAACGACTTCAAACGGCGATTGAGTGACATCCCGGGCATTGCCGCTGCGGCCAGCGCCGACGAACTGATGAAGGCCCTGTTTTCCGGAGTCTACCAGGGAACGCGCAACAGTTCTGAAGTCACTCGCAACGCGGCCGAAAAGGTGACGCTGGCTGTGGGAGGTACGTTTTTCGAAATCAGCGTCGATGCAATCGTCCAGCTCTACACATCCGCAATTGAATCGGCGATCGGCCGCAGGCTGACGTGGCAGCAGGACGACATCGCTCTGCAGAACATTCAGGCGAGGACTCGATCGCCGTCCGTCTGGCTGCTGACCAATATCCGCAATGCACTGCTGCTCTCGACGAGCAATCGGTCGGAAGCGGCCGTGGGCTACGCGACGATGGACGGCGACACTTCCGGAGGACTCAGTCCGATCGCCGGCATCGACAAAGCCTTCCTGCGCGAATGGCTGAAGATGTTGGAGACGAAGGGGTCCGCAGGAGTACTGCCAGTCGCCGCTCTGAGCTTCGTGAACGGTCAGCAGCCGACCGCGGAGCTGCGTCCGTCGGAATACGAACAGACCGACGAACGCGATCTGATGCCGTATCCGCTGCTGGATCACATCGAATGTCTGGCAATCCGTGACAAATTCAGTCCGGCTGAAATCCTGGAAACGCTGATCCGGGAACACACCGGTTACACAGTTCAACAGCTTGGCGAATGGGTCCGGCGGTTTTTCACGCTGTGGTCCCGCAACCAGTGGAAGCGCGAACGCTACGCTCCGTCATTCCACGTTGACGATAAGAACCTCGACCCGAAAACCTGGTGCCGATTCCCAATTCTCTCCGGAGGATTTCAATATGAATTGCAGCATTTGCCGAAGCCGGGCGGGTAGTGTAAAGGCCAGGTCTTGATGAGCAGCAGGCCCTCACATGCGCGTCTATCAGCGGTTCCAAACCGCTGATAGACGCGCATCGACGCTGGCGTCCGGACAAGGAACCACGAATGAACACAAATTGACACGAATCGAATACTCAGAATTCGTGTTCATCCGTGTCTATTCGTGGTTCAACGTGAAGTCGATGGGGTCAGTGATTCCCGCAAGGTGGCGAGTGCATCGTAAAGGCTTGAATTACGGGTTGCCGCCATTGAATCCGGAAGCGCCAGTTTTGAAGGTGCGCATTTCATCAGGGCTGGAAGCCCGGCACATCGTCAGCCGGTGGCGTGAGCCACCGGAATACGGAAAACAAAGTGATTCAGGCCTGAAGGGCCGACACCAGCGCCCGTGTGCCGGCCCTTCAGGCCTTAGGTTTTTGATTCTCGCATACCGGTGGCTTACGCCACCGGCATGGGATATCTCGGCCCTCCGGGGCTGAAATGCGCAACTTCAAAAAGCGCCAGCGAAGTCAGGCGCACAGGTTCCTTCGCTTGCGCTTCAGGCTTCAACCACTCAACGCAGCCTTCAGCACTACGCGGCTTTCCTGGCGACTTCCGGATCTCGGAGCAACCAACCCAGCAATTCCGTGATCTTCGGTGTCTTGCCCTGCCAAAGAATGCCGATCCGGTAGATGCGACTGGCTGCGATGACTCCGACGGCTGTGCCCAGCAGCAGCAGCACAATGCTCAGCAGGACCTGCCACAGAGGAATGATGGCCCCCGTGGCCAGACGCAGAGTCATCATCAGCGGCGTTGATGGCGGGAAGAAGCTGAGGGCGGTAGCCATCATGCTGTTGGGTTCGCGAATGACATTGAACCAGACAAACATCGGCATCAGCATCACCATCCACACAGGCATCAGCAAGCTCTGAGCTTCCCGGAGCTGCGTTACAGATGCCGCAATTGCCATGAACAGCGAACTGAACAGCAGCACGGCCAGAATCTGATAGATCAGAAACCACGGCAGCACATGATACGGAATGCTGTCTCCGTATCCCTTCCAATTGGCAGCGATCAACGCACCGCCGGCATACAGAGTGAACACCGTCAACGATCCGGCCACGTTGCCCAGCAACTTTCCTGTCATGAGTTGCCTTGCATTTGCCGAACCCAGCAGCACTTCCGAAATCCGCAGCGTCTTCTCTTCCAGCACACTTTCCAGCATTGGCTGAGCGGACATCATCACAATCATGAACATCAGCATCATAATGCCCATCGGCAAAAAAATGCTGGCCAGTTCGTTCGGCTTTTCTTCACTCGTGATGTGACCGTCGTCGTCGCGAGTGAACAGACCGGACCCGCTGACGGACGCTTTGCGTTCCAGTTCGAGCAGCACCATCGGAGAAACACCGGCGCTGGACAGGCGATTGGCCCGGATCAACTGATTCAGGCTGGTCTCGGTCCAGCGTTTGGCATCGGCCAGTGCCGCGTCCTGAGCGACGTAAGTGATCTCCGGCAGCAGAAACGATTCGGGGAATGCCGGGTCAATGGGCTTCGCTTCCAGGATGTCTGCGGGAATCTCGATGAAGGCGTACAGTTCGTCGTTCCGGATTCGCTCCGACAGTTCAAAGCGTTTTGTGTCATCGAAACCCTCGGCGGGGAATTGTTCGAGCACATAGCGATGAATCTCTTCCAACCCCATCGCCTCCCGCGCCTTGCGATCCTCTTCTTCGTCGCGAGTCAGCGATTTCGGTGAGCCGGACGAAACATCGGTCTCAGCGGCAGACTCCTTCCCGGCGGTTGCATCCGGGAACTTCGGTGCCGCACCGTCTGTCGCGACATTCAGCATCTGATTCCGTTGCTCAGCTAACATCTTCAGCGGTGCAAACAACTGTCCGGATCCGTCGACAACCGCGATCTTCCGGTTCTCAGATTTTTCCATTCCTTTGAGCAGCCCCGGAATCCAGGTACCACCCAGCATCAACACCGGCATCAACGCTATGCCGACGACGAACGCTTTGGTGGCCACCATCGCCTGGTACTCGCGGCGGGCAATCGTCAGGATTTTCTGCATCGCGTGTGTCTGCCCTCAATGAGTGAGTCTGCAAATGCCTGTCTGATCCGGATTCTGACATCACGACAGGGCAGTTGTCATCCCATTGATGTCCGAGTTTCGGTTGCGGTAAAGATTCGGGTCGATCGCTGCGAGCATCAGTGAGGTCGATGGAACTTCGTCGAGAAATGCGGCGACCCGGACGATTTCGGCTTCCGGGTGGCGGAGCATTTGGTTGTAACTGACTTCCAGAAATCTCATCTGTGTCTGTGCCGGCAGCCACTTGAACAGGCGGTCAAGGTGGATCGCAAAGGACTGTTTCATCTGGTCGCGCGGAGCGGCGGTCCGGGAGAGTCGGGCCAGCATTTTTTCCTGGGATTCGAGGATCTCATCGATCTCCCGTCGCATGAAGACGATGCGATACGATTCTGTTGAAGGCAGGTCGTAAAGCAGCGACGAAACCATCTTCACAACTTTTCCACGAGCCGCCGGAAGCCATGACGGGTCGCCCTTCGTGGTTTTGACGCGTTCGAATTCAAAGTAGCCTCGAGGATTGTCGGTATCGGCCGTGCGGATTTCGTCGGTCACGGCTGGAATGCCGCCCCGGTGCAGCATCTGCATCATGAGAGACGTTCCGGAACGCGGCAGACCCGAGACAACGGTGATTTCAGAGTTCAGTGACATCGCGGGATTCGCATTCACTTTCTAAGGGAGCGACGGGAAACGCCGTGACCGAGTTTTGTAGCCGGATTCGTGAGAATTCGGGGGTGACCAGTTGACTCCGAAGTCTCACGACTTCGGCTACGCACCCATTCCCTCATGTTTCATAGCGATGAATCCTTCACGGCGTTGAGCGGCGGGTGTACGACATGTCAGAGATTCACATTCAAGAACGGTCGCGCTGCAAATGCTGCAACCATCGATGCCAGGAACCAGTAGACCATCCACCAGTCGGTACCCGTGGTCCAGGACGAACGATCCGGATACGCCACTTCAATCGACTGAACAGCGGAATCGGCGGCAAATGGATTTTCGCGCGGATGCAGCAGCACGGAACTGAGGCTGCTGGATGGTCGCTCCAGACTGACGGGCATGTAGTTCTGCCCCACAGCGAGTTCCTTGGTGAATTGATGATCGCCAATCTGGAACGACAGCCTGTGCAGTCCGGGTTCTGTGGCGCGGATGTTCCAGCACACGAAGTTCTTCGAGCGGACTCGTACGGGCCCGATGGTGACAACTGCGGCAGCAGCGGGAGAAAGCTGAATTTCCTGTAGTGGTTGTGTTCCGCCGTCGGAAATACGGACTGTCACCACGGCATCTTCACCGACGACAAGCGGACGGGCCTGAAACCACAGAGCCAACTGGCCCAGCACCAGGCACATCGGCACGAACATCACGAGCATCGGCACCAGCGACAGTGCGAGCAGCCGACCGGCGCCGAGCAGCAGTGCCAACTGGACTCGCAGACCGACTCGCAGATCATCCTTGAACAGGGACAGCGCCAGCAGGTCGGCCTTGATCTGATTCCGAGTGTGTTTGATGGCCTTCTGATTGGATGTGTATTTGAACATCAGGAGCATCACGATTCCCGAGAGGACTGCGATGATCGTGGCCGAGAGCCATCCCGGCATCCATGCAATCGGCGCAAGGGCAACGCCCGCGATCGAGCCGACGATCTGATTCATCCAGACAACCAGTCGAGTGAGCATGAGACTACTCAATGTATCCCAGGCCGCGGAGTTGATCGGCCACCTGCTTTTCAGCGTCCGACTCTCCAAGTCGCTTCAGTTCATTTTCGATCGCCGTAGAGATCAGTTCGTCGACGCTGCTGAAACCGGCTTTGGCCGCCGCCCGCTGGGCACGTTCATAGAGATTGGAATCGATACCGACTCTTGTCATCTGAAAGACTCCGGATGAATATTCGAAAGATGCCCGGCCAAAGCTGTTGAGACCGCCCTGGGCGTCGCACAACAATAAGATACGGGAGAAGCCCGGCTTTTTGAAAAAGCCGGGCTTCTGAGACTCTCAAACCTGAAACACACTCCGCCCCGTCATCGTATTCGGTGTCGGCAATCCAAACTCATCAAGAATCGACGGAGCCATATCGATCAGCGAGGGCTCGGAGGACCGCAGCGATTTGTTCGTGAACAGCACACCGGGAACCTCGAGCGCGTCCGAACAGTGATCGGCGCTCCATGCGGACGTGTTGTCGAGCAGCACGTCCGGTGTCAGTTCGCCGAGGCAAGTCTCCCACGACGCGCGATAGCCACGGGCGTAGCCGATGATCAGGTCGGGAGCGAGTGCTGTGGCATCTCCCGAATAGATCTCGCTGGATCGATACACCCTGCGAATCACCTGCTGACCGTTGAAATCGCGAACCGCCTGAAGTCGGGCAATCAGCTGCTTCAGCAGTTTTTCCTGCTCTTCGCCGGGTTCTACGATGCCATCCCGTTCCCGGCCTTTCAGATTCAGATACAGCCCGTTGATCCCCAGGCCGTAGGCGCGGGTCCGCGACCAGTCTGCATCGGTCAGGATGGAACTGCATTCGCGCGGGTTGAGGTATCCGAAATCGCGGAGCCAGGAATTCACATTGAACTGTCGACCGAAGTTGGCGAATCCGTGGTCGCTCATCACGAACAGCGTCGCCTTGCCGCCGTAGCGATCGTGAATGTCGCCGACGATTCCATCAAGACGCCGGTAGAGTTCCTTCACGTATTGAAATCGGCTTGCCGCTTCCGGCGCGGAACGAGTCGGATGCAGCGGATTCTCTTCGGGATTCCACCAGAACATGTGAGACTGCAGGTCGCTGCTGGAGAAGTAGAAAAACAGCAGACCGTCTTCGTAGTTCTCGACGGCATACTCAAACAGCTTCAGCCGTTCTTCCATGACCATCGTCGCCTGCCGCCGAAACTCGTCGTCGTCGAATACGCCGTTGGATCGGGCTTTGTGGTCCTCCTGGAAGCCGGTCGTATAGAACAAGCCGAGTTCGGCGGAGATGTCTGTGATGAAATCAGTCGGCTCCGAAAGCTGCACCGCGGGATTGGACGGATCGACGTTGATCGGCGTCACATACAAACGAAAGTTCGGCGCGATTTCCTGCAGGAAGAAGCGACAGATGCCGCTCGCGTGCTGCTGCGGCAGAGGACGCGGGGCAGACATGGCGAAATCCAGTGGAATCCATGGACTCCATTGCCCCGGCTGCAGCATGATTTTCCGGCCGCCGACTTCCAGCAGTGCCGCATTGGAAGTCCGATCACGATGCACTTCAAAGTCGATCGTGATCGGCGTTGGTGATTTCAGCAGGCTGTTCTGCGGGCCAACAATCCTGCCTCGCGCAGAATCGCCGGCGAAGCTGAGATTCGATCGCTTCCCGCCGCCTTCTTCCAGTCCCTCTTCCGGCGAATCTTCGCTGAAGTACTGATAGGTCCCGTAGCTGCCCATCATGTCGGGTGTCCCCATTCCGCAGACGCAGCGGTGATGTCCGAATTGCGACGGACTGGGGGGATAATTCGACGGGATATCGTAGAACACCGACGTGATTCTTTGCTGATCAAGATAATCCCAGAAGGGAACTCCCTGCCGACGCAGGACGGTTTTTGGCGGCGTGTGATTGAACGGCGGAAAATCCAGCTGCAGCTGATGGTCACCGATCTCCAGATAACCGTCCCCGGGAAGCGTCTCTGCCGCCGAGAAGAACGGAGCGCACTGATCGTGCGGATGGCGATGGATGAAATCGAAGATCCCGTGAGAACCCGGGCCGGAACCGTTGATGAAATTCGCCCACGCCACCGGACTCTGCGGCGGCATGCTGGTGGCGAGATTGCTGAAGCCTCCTGTGGCTGACAGTTTTGCCAGATTGGGCAGCAGCCCCTCCTGCATCATGCTGCGACATAATCGAGGGTCCATGCCGTCGATGCCGATCACGATCACCTTCCTGCCGAGGCTCTTCGAGACCCGATTACCGCCGCCGATCCAGTACGATGCCGCCAGCGCGCCGGCTGCTGCGAGCGTGGTCCCTGCAAGTACCGATCGTCGAGTGATGCCGTTTCTCGATGCAGACTTCATGCGACTTTGACTCCCCCGTCTGTCAAAGCTGTCGCAGGACTCTCCTGACGCCTGTGTTCACCGACGACCATCGCCCGCCCGTCCATGTAATCGGGAATCGGGCAGCCGAACAGGTCCAGCACTGTCGGCGCAAGGTCAAGCAGTCTCGGCGATTCTGAAGTGATCTCATGATTCGAAAACAACACTCCCGGGACGACCGAGGGGTCGACGCAGTGATCACCACTCCAGGCTTTTTTGTTATCGTGAAAGACGTCCCGACTTGTCCGGCCCACGGCCGCGTCCCATGAAACACGATAACCGCCGGCGTATCCGGCAATCAGGTCCGGCGCGTTTTCTTTGTAGGGGCCTCGATACGCCTTCACGGCCTGGTAGACGCGCTTGATCGCAGCCGCATTCGTCCGGGGATCTACCAGCTGTCCAAGTTTTGAGGCGATCTCATCTCGCAGCGCCTGAGCGTCATCACCTGGTTCAACGATGCCCTGTTCAAATCTCTCGCGCAGGTTCAGAAAGATCCCTGTTAAACCGATCGCAAAGGCTCTTGTTTTCGACCAGTCAACTCCAGCCAGATAGTCTTTGCCCCGTAATGCGTCATCAACGACAAGGTAACCATTCTCTTCCAGCCAGCGATTCAGATCGATACCACGCCTGAACGTATTGAAACCGTGATCCGACAGCACCATCAGTAACGAATTGTCGTCTTTGCAGCGTGCCATCGTGCGACCCACGAGTTGATCCATTCGCACATACAGATCCTCGATGGTCGTGCTGAACGCCGTCGGCACATGCGCCGGCCGGGCCGGATGCGCTTCGTCGAGGTAGCGCCAGAACATGTGCTGCATCCGATCCGTGCCGTCGAACACACACACGCAAAGTCCTTCCGGAACTTTGTCGAGCCCGTCAAAGAACATCGCTTCACGCTCTCGATCGATATCCGTGCATTGGCGAACAAAGTGCTCGTCTTCCAGCACTTGTTCACTGAGCCCCCATGTGTCCTCGGCCAGTCCCAGCGTTGCATACGGACCCTGGCGCCGGGCCAGATAAATCGGATACACGGCCGGATAGCCAATGGCCATAGCCGGCTTCTCCGGATCAATATTGATGGGCGTCACGTACAGGTCGAACTCCGGGTTTGTCCCGAGCAGCATGAAGCGACAGACACCATAAACGGAGACACCCCAACCGGCTCGAAAACGGACGGAGATCCAGTCCGTGTATTCACCTTGTTTCAACTGATGTTTCGTGCCGCCGATCGTGAGGCACGCTGTTTCTGTGTTGCCGATCCGCACGGTAAACGGCAGCTTCATTGCGCCTTCGTCGGGGCGCGTCGGGTGAGGCGGACCGAGCAGATCGCAGGCAACAAGTTCGTTCTTTCGCTCGACGTAGTGGACCTCACCGCCCGTCTTTTCGTTGTCCGTCCGCGGGCGGGTTGTGTACTGAGAAAATGTTCCCTGTGTCCCTCGCAAATCCGGAACACACATGGCCGAGAGCTGCACGCCCCGAAGTTTTTCCGGCGGGAACGTTATCGGCACACGGATGATGCAGTTGAAGATGCCGTAGTCGCTGAGCACACTCCAGAATGGCTTGCTCTTCCGCAGCATCCGCACATCAGGCCGGCGAAAATTCACCCGCAGACGTCCGATTCCGAAACTTCTCGATGCAGATCGGATCTCGACGGAACTGAGTTTCGGCCGGTATGTTTTTGCGTCCGGCGTCAGAAAGTCGAAAATATTGTGCTTGCCCGGATTGACTCCCGTTTGAAACGTGGACCATGCCACAGGCGAGATCGGTGGAAGCGTACTGGCAAGGGACTGAAAGCTCCCCTGTGTTCTCATGGCGGCAAGATGGGGCAACTTGCCCTCGTCGAGCAGTCTGGTGGTGAGTGCGTGGTCGAGTCCGTCAAGTCCCAGAATGACGACTCGTTTGAATCGAGGCTTGCGCGGCGGTCGTCGCCTGAGCACAATGCGAAGCAGTCGCCGGATCGGCCACAACAAGACCATCGAGATCGCCGAGACGATCGCACCAAAGACGGCCAGAAACGAACCCGCCAGGGCAAACCCGGCGCCGGGACCGATGTAGGCAAACATCGATACCAGCGTCATCCTGTCGAACGGAAAGACCTCAATGAAGGAATTCGACAACATCAAGAGTCCGTGGCTCGTAAATCTGAAAATAGTGCATCGTCAAGGCTTCGTTGAAGGGTTGAAGCCTGAATCGCAAGCGAAGGAACATGTGTGCCTGGCTTCGCTTGCGCTTTTTGAAGTTGCGCATTTCGTCAGGGCTGGAAGCCCGGCACATCGTCAGCCGGTGGCGTGAGCCACCGGAATACAGAAAATACAGCGATTCAGGCCTGAAGGGCCGACACAAGTGCCAGTGTGCCGGCCCTTCAGGCCTTAGATTCTTGATGCTCGCATACCGGTGGCTTGCGCCACCGGCATAGGATATGTCGACCCTCCGGGCCTGAAACGCGCAACTTCAAAACTTGCGCTTCAGGCTTCAATGCCAGCTACCGATTTCAGTCTTCAACCTGAGGACGATTGACCGGCGGTCGCTGCGGCACCGCGGCGACTTCTGCGAGGTTCTTGCCCGGTTCGAGTTTTCTTCCTGCGAGTCCCGCGTAATCAGATCCGTATCGGTAGCAACGGAAGATTCCTCCCGGGCCGCCTGGAGGTCCACCGCCCGGAGGCCCGCCGCCCGAAGGTCCAAATCCGCCTGGAGGTCCACCACCCGGAGGTCCAAATCCGCCTGGACGTCCACCGCCGGGAGGCCCAAACCCGCCCGGAGGCCCGCCTGGGGGCGGGCCAAATCCACCACCGGGTCCGCCAGCAAACATCGCTTCCATATCCCTGAATTGTCCTTTCTGTGCGTCGGTCCAGATTGTTTCCAGCTGCTCATCCGCCTCCTTCTGGATCCCTTGCAGGTCCGATATCTGAGCATCAGTCATGGCCAATTCGTCAAACACAAAGCTCGGGATCACATCACCGAATCGAGGAGTCCGCGAGGCACCGGGATTGAACGGTGAGCTTTTCGGTGCTTCGAGAATCTTCAACTGTTCGGGCGTCAGCAGTTTTTCCAGCTTTGGTTTCAACTGGTCCTTCAATTTGGCCAGCGAATCCTTCTGTTCAGGAGTGACTCCGAACATTTGCTGAAGGAACTCGGGCATCACGTCCCCGGGTTCGATGCGAGGAGGTCCGAAACCCGGTCCACCTGCTCCCGGACCTCCCGGCCCGCCAAAACCTGCGCCGGGGTATTTGAACTGCCACACAATGTTGTTGTCCGGCGTGACTTCGAACAGAAGTCCCTGGTTTCCCGAGCAAACAAACGTGTTGCCGTTTGGCAAACGCTGGGCCCCTGAGATAAGCATCGAAAAGAAATCCGTCTTCTCCGGTGCGGAGTATGACCACGCTGCCTTCACAGGAGCATAGGCAACGAACTCTTCCTTGCGGAATCCACCCGTGTCCGTCTGCGGCAGTTCAATTTCATCGATGGATGAATAGGCCCCGTCAGGTCGACCGTTTCCGTTGTTAAACACCAGCATGTTGCCGGCTCCCGGAAGTCCTTCTTCGATCCAGTGTGCGCAATGCTGAGCGAACAACTGTTGATCGACATTCGACCCGCTGCGATAGACTCGCGGATTGCCCCAGCGAAACAACAAGTCACCGCCTTTGCCGCCACGACCGCCTTTGTGAGACGCCGCTTCCGCCGTTGTCGTGCTGTGGTCGATCACCCAGACTTCACTGAACTCATGCACGCTGATCATGATCTGATCAAACTTGGCGTTGTACGCCACGGAATTGACATGCATCCAGTCGCCTTCCAGCGGCCCGCCTGGTCCGCCGCCTGGTCCTCCCGGTCCACGACCCGGTCCGCCCTGTCCTGGATTGCCTGGCCCGGGGCCGCGTCGATCCCGGCCATCTGGCCGTCCGGGGCCGCCTGGTACTGGTGGATCCGTTTGGCTCTTTTTCGCGTCGTCCGCTTGATTCCGGTTCCCTGGATTCTGCGGTTGTCGAGCCGCGCCCCGGGGCGGCGTACCGCCCCCGACATAACCCAGTGATCGAAGATTTGCGAGTTGCTGTGGATCGCTCATCATTCGGTCCATCATGTCAGTACTGAAGTTGACATCGACCAGCTCCGGATGTTCTGACACGTCACCGTAGCCAGGTCTGGCCTTGTCCAGATCCTGAATCAAATGATCCCAGGCATGCCATTCCCAGACGATTTCTCCCGTCGTCGATCCCGTCGGCTTGATTTCCAGAATGCAATCCGGCAGTAACTGAGTGCGAACGGACTCCAGTCGACGCCCCGCAGCGATGGCCTCATCCTTTGTCTTCGGATCTGACGCGACGACAAGGATGTTGCCATTCGGAAGCCGGCAGATGTCGTGATGCGGACGCTGCTTGCTTTCGCCGAACGAGTAATCCCAAACCAGCTCACCCTCCCAGGTAAACTCCTGAATTCGGCCGCCTGCACCAGGTCCGCCCTGCATGAATCCCCGCTCTGCGCCAGGACGAAGCAAGTGCCCGTTCTCCAGCAGGTAGGCGCACATGGCCGGCGTGTAATCGCTTTTCCATTCGTTGACAATCCGCCCCTCCATGTCGATCAGGTACGTGCTTTTCGAATTCATCGGGGAGATGAGTGAATAACCCTGAAATGCGGCCGGTGTGTTCACTGTCAGTCCGTCCGCTGCGTTCTTCAGCGGATCCCCGGACTTGACTTCAGGCGGCTGCGAGAGCACTGGAGGGAACCCGCATACGGAAATCAGCAAACAAGCCAGCATCACCGAAACCATTTTCCCGAATCTTTTCATGACGGAACTCACCTATGGTTTGTCGCGGAGAAATATCTCTTGTGCGGACGCTTTCGCCCGGCCTGTTGATCGCGGAAGTACGATTCAACCCGTCACGGACCGTCTGGCGTCGCACGATTTCGGAAATCCGGCGCGTCCGGACGCAACCTCGAGGAGCGATTCAGAGGCGGTCGAAACTGTCACAGACTCACATCCAGAGTACCACACTCAAAGACACTCGACGAGGGTGCACAGCGGGCTGTCGAGTTGAGGGAGCAGTCGCGGATTTCGGTGATGTGCAACCGTGTGGCTGCTTTTTCGGGACAGCGAGGCCTTGTTTCCTGGCACTGGTCTTATCGCGGCCTTGGCTGCAGATAGCGGTTCGGAATGTTGCCCATTGGTGGGACCGGTCGGCCGGATTCAGACAGCATCAGCCTGATGTTTTCAACGATGTCCGTCTCCCGGCGATGGACCTGAGGCAGGAGGCCAAAGTGACAATACGAGACCGGAGTGACATCGAAAAACGTGGTCTCCCATTCGAATCCTTCGCCCCAGATGATCCCGGGCACGAGTACGTCACAACGTGCGCCCGCTTCCAGCAGCAGTTGCAGGATCGGCAGCGACCGGTTGTCGTGGGAATTGACCACATGAAATAGTGGTGTGTGTCCATTCAGACCGAATTCATTCACCGCGGCATTGGCATTCACATCGGCTCCATAGTCGATCAATACACGAGCGGCTGCTTCATGCCCGAACTCCGCAGCCACATGCAGCAGCGAGGCGCCGAGAAGGGGCGTGAAACAGGAAACCATCGATGTCTGGTGTACGAGCAGCGCTGAGTCTGCCCGCAACGCCGCACTGAGCGCCGGGCCGTCATTCTGCAGTACGTGTTCCAGCAGCGGATCATCGAGCATGGCTCCATGATCCAGCAGGAGCCGCAGGCATTCCGGAAACCGATCCGATCGAAAGTACATCTCGGTCAGCCAGTTCACAGTTGATTTGCCGTCGATACGAATTCTCGCGTCCAGCCCGGAATCCAGGATCTCCCGAATCTCATCGACTGAGTGAGTTTCCAACGCGCCGATCAATTCAAGTTCGAGTGGTGTCATGCTCGGATACCTGGCAATGCAATGTGATTTGCGCGATTATCCGTGATCCTGCGATGAACCGATTTCGCCCTGGTCAGGATCTTTCAACTTGCTGAATGTGCTGTAGATTGTATCCACTTTCTATTTCGACTGTCACAACTTCTCCTCGACAACCCCATCCAGCTCGGGGACTGTCGGTTTTGTCGTGGGGCAGGCTTTCAGCCTGCCTCGTCGATTCAAAAACACTGCTTTTTTCAGTCCAGGCAGGCAGGAAAGCCTGCCCCACAAAGCGCGGCCGAAAGAAAGGACTGAGTTCATGTACTGCAGATCGGTTGTCGTCATCGTGACGCTGCTGAATGTCGTTGTGTCCGTCACCGGCATGGCTCAGGAATCGTCGGTGCAGGCGGAACGGTTCTTTGAATCCAACGTCCGCCCACTGCTCATCGAACGCTGTCACAAATGTCATTCTGACGTGATGTCCAAAGGCGGCCTGCGGCTCGATTCCGAAGAAGCTGTCCGGAAAGGCGGCGAAACGGGCCCGGCTCTGATCGCGGGGAAACCCAACGAGAGTCTGCTCCTCAAGGCTGTGCGGCATGAGAATGGACTTGAGATGCCTCCGGATGGCAAGCTGACGGACCTGCAGATTGCGGCTCTTGCCATGTGGATTGAATCGGGAGCCATCTTTCCCGGCGCCTCAACAGTGACGTCGCCGGGGAATGCGCCGGCGACTTCCATCCCGGCCTTCGCGACACCCGATGAAGGTGAATTGGCCCAGTCGCTGCAGTTGTGGCTGAAAGCCGATTCGCTGCCGCTCAATGATGGTGAGTCAGTTTACCTGTGGCCCGACCAGAGCGGTCATGGGCGAGACATGTCGGCGACGAAAGGTGTTCGAATCGACGGCGTCGGGTTGCCGGCGAAGTTTGTCAGTGAAAGTACTCTGCTGAAACGCCCGGCGGTGCGGTTTGACACCACTTCGGGACTGGCGACGTCGCCGGATCGCCCGGTCGAAATACTCGGCGATGCAGCTTTGTCGATCACGCTGGTGATGAATCTGCAGCCTCATAAATCGCAGCCGCCGTATGATGGAGTCTTCGGAATCGGAAATCCTGCGAACCCCGGAGGCGATCCGGGACGGCCCCTGGCGGCTTTGCTGCAGATCAATCGAGGCGAAGACCACGCTTTGCATTTTGCCGGCGGCTGGAATCACGATGCATCGCTCGGGGCCGGATCGTTCAAGCCGTTCTACGGCAGGACAACAATCCTGACCGTTACCAAACAACCCGGTCCGATGCGGACGACGACTCGCTTCTTCATCAACGGTGAACCGGCCGTGCGTGCATCAGGCGATCCGCTCGAAGGTCGCGATACGATTCCTGACATTCAACACCGCTCCGACATCGGCGCGTACCTTGGCAAAGCAGTCAGTTGGGCGGGCTCGATTCAGGGGGATGTTGCGGAAGTCATCGTCTACAGCAAAGCTCTGTCGGACGCTGAGCGTCTTGCCGTCGAAGGACACCTGGCGGAGAAATTCGGATTGACGCTTCCGCCTTTCAGTCAGTTGGCACCGAGGGCAGTTTTTACAGATGCTGAGACAGGCTACTGGGCGTATCAGCCGGTGCATGATGTTGCACCGCCAGCCGTCATCAGAGAAACCTGGATCAGATCTCCTGTCGACCGTTTCTTCCTGAACGGCATCGAAGGATCCGGGCTGGAACCGGCATTGCCCGTCGACAGACTCACACTGCTGCGTCGAGTCACTCTGGATCTGACGGGTCTGCCCCCGACGGCAGAAGAGGTCGCTGCATTCCTCGCGGATGAGTCACCGCAGGCGTTTGAAACAGTCGTGAACCGGCTATTGGAATCGCCTCATTATGGGGAGCGCTGGGCAAGGCACTGGCTCGACGTTGTGCGTTACGCCGAATCAACGGCCAACGATGCCAACGCCGTGATGCGGTATGCCTGGCGATATCGCAATTATGTGATCGATGCCTTCAATCAGGATTTACCGTACGATCAGTTTCTCATTGAACAACTTGCCGGTGATCTCCTGCCTGCGACCGACTCGATTGAAACGAACACACGCCGGATGATTGCCACGGGCTATCTGATGGTTGGTCCCAAGGCGCTGGCCGAAACCGACAAGGAACAGTCCCGGCTGGACATCGTTGATGACCAGATCGATGTGACAGGACGAGCTATGCTGGGACTGACGCTCGCCTGCGCGCGGTGCCACGATCACAAGTTCGATGCGATTCGTGCGACGGACTACTATGCCCTGGCGGGCATCTTTCGCAGCACGGAGCCGTTTCAGAACGAGAACCGAAATGCCACGATGTGGTGGGAGTTTCCGGTGCCGCAGGGCGAAGGCAAAGAGCCGATCATGGTGATGGCTCCGAAGGAAACGCGGCCTCGCAACCTGCGAGTTCACCTGCGAGGGAATCGCTTCACGCTGGGAGACACGGTTCCCCGCGGAGTGTTGCAGATTATCGCCGATCGCCAGGGCGAGGCTTCTGCTGCGCCGACTGGCTCGTTTGAAAACGCCTCGGCAGCCACCTCGCCCTCCCGGATTCCGGACTTGCAGTTTTCCGAGAACAGCGGCCGGCTGGAACTTGCTCGCTGGATCGCCAGTCCTCAAAACCCGCTGACAGCGCGCGTGATGGTGAATCGCATCTGGCAGCATCATTTTGGTCGCGGGCTGGTGACGACCAGCGACAACCTGGGGATCCGCGGCGAACGGCCATCGCAACCGGAACTTCTGGACTGGCTGTCGGCCCGGTTTGTCGAATCCGGCTGGAGCGTAAAGGCCATGCATCGGCTGATAGTATTATCGAACGCTTACCAGATGCGGAATGTGGAATGCGGCGCGGGAAGTGAAGGGCTGCGGAATGAAGAAGACTCTTCCTCAGGCCGCACTCCTGATTCCGCCTTTCGCATTCACCGCCGACGATTGTCAGCCGAAGAACTGCGTGACGCGATGCTGGCCGTGAGCGGCAGGCTGGATCGAGTCCCCGGCTCAAACGAGAGCGGCGAGTACCTCGTCAGCAAAGCCGAGAACATCGGCGCGATGATCATGCCGAATCGCCTTGGGGCTGACGATCCGATCTACACGACGTTTGCCAAACGCAGTATCTACCTTCCCGTCGTCCGAAACATGCTTCCGGACGTCCTGGCTCTGTTCGATGCGGCAGACCCCAACGGAGTGACGGCTGTCCGCAGCGAAACGACGGTGGCATCGCAGTCATTGTTTATGCTCAACAGTCCGTTTGTCCGTGAGCAGGCCCGAGCCCTCGCCGAACGGTTGCTCAGTGAAGTCAACCAAACTGACGAACAGCGAATCGAAAGAGTCCACCGACTGGTTTTCGGTCGTGATCCGGCTCCGGCAGAATCAGTTCAGGCCCTTGGGTTCCTGACAGCCTACATCACTTCAGCGGCAGGTCAGTCCCGACCGGAAGCAAGTCGCAGCCTGATGGCATGGCAAAGCTACTGTCAGATGCTGATGTGTTCGAATGAGTTCTTATATGTTGAGTGAACGATTCCTTGTGGGGGCAGGCTTCCAGCCTGCCCGAACTTAAAAAGCGCATGTGTTGTTCAATCGACGAGGCAGGCTGGAAGCCTGCCCCACGATGAAACCCACAGTCCTCCTGCGGAAAGGAAAAACACCATGAGCAGCAGTTCACCTCCTCCGCATTCCGCACGTCGTATGTTGCACTCACCTCCGCTTTCTCGACGACAAGCGCTTCTCCGATCGGCATGCGGCTTCGGACATCTTGCTCTGCTGAACCTGCTTGGTCAATCCGCCTCCGCGGACACGATCGATGGCGCACCGGAGTCACGGCAGCCGCACTTTCCGGCTCGAGCGAAACGGGTGGTGTTTCTGTTCATGCACGGCGGCATTTCGCACGTTGACTCATTCGACCCGAAACCGAAACTGACGGAACTTAACGGTCAGCCGTTGCCGATCAGCAAACCGAAATTCGAATTCGCGCCGACGGGAAACCTGCTGGCTTCTCCGTGGACGTTTCAGCCGCACGGCGAAAGCGGTATCGAAGTCAGTGACCTGTTTCCGCAGATCGGATCCTGCATCGACGATATTTGTGTGATTCGTTCGATGAACGGAGCTGACCAGGTCTCACACGGCCCCGCATTGCTCAATATCAACACCGGCAGTGGTGTCTTCGCCCGTCCGAGTCTGGGAGCCTGGACTCTGTACGGACTTGGCACTGCGAACCAGAATCTGCCGGGCTTCATCAGCCTCAGTCCGTCGTCGCTGTATCACGGGGGAACTCAGAATTACGGATCTGCATTCCTGCCGGCAAGTTTCCAGGGAACGCGGATCGGCGACGGCAGTACGAGTTTTAAGGAGACGCAGCTGTCCAATCTTGCCCCGGGGGACGAGCCAAGCCTGCAACGACTGCAGCTGGACCTGCTGATGCAGCGTAATCGGGAACACATGGCAAAAGTCGGCACGGATCCGCAGCTGGAAGCTCGCATTGAAGCATTTGAAATGAGCTTTCGAATGCAGGCCGAAGCACCGGAAGTCATGGACATCAGCCGAGAAACGGCGGAAACTCAGGCACTTTACGGAGTCGGCACGGAACCGACCGACGAATACGCTCGGCAATGTCTGCTGGCTCGTCGATGCCTGGAATCCGGCGTGCGATTCGTGCAGGTCAACTTCAGCTATCCGCGAAACTACTGGGACGCTCACAGCGACCTGCGGAACAACCACACCTCCAACGCTAAAAAAGTTGATCAGCCGGTTGCTGCGTTACTTCGGGATCTGAAAACACGCGGAATGCTCGAAGACACACTGGTCATCTTCGGAACCGAATTCGGTCGTACACCGGCGGCTCAGGGAACCGACGGTCGCGATCATCACCCGCACGCCTTCAGTGTCTGGCTGGCCGGCGGCGGCGTTCGGGGTGGCATGACTTACGGACGGACGGACGAATTCGGTTACTACGTTGAGGAGAACAAAGTGACGAACTCGCCATCCTGTCTCCGTATCAGATCACTTTCCGCTCCTTCACCCCAGAGTTGGCGCTGGTGCTTTGCGGCTTTGCCGGATCCGCTCGCGGCATCATCGTCAAGAGCGTTAACGTTGAGC
>JANNGQ010000862.1:0-4807 GCA_031403975.1 Planctomycetota bacterium | reverse complement strand
GCGGGATTCCCCAGCGGTAAGTCAGGTTACCGTGAATGAAAGTTGAGCCGGCGGTTAACAACAAGAGCACTATGAGGCGGATAAGCATCGGGAGAATCGCAAGGTGAATGAAACGACGAGTGCTGATTGGTGATCACATGCCACATTCCGTGAGTTACAGTGGCAATCAGATTCCGCCATGAGGCGGATTCACACGGACGCTCAGTGTAATTGTTGGTCTCAGCAAGCAGGTACAAAACCTGACCTGAGCACTTCATTTTCTCGACGAAACAAAGAAAACCGCATTCAACACCGAGGACACAGAGGTACTGGCACCGGGCTTCGCCCGCAACCCGAAACAAAAGGGAAATCGATTTTTAACACAGAGGACACGGAGATTACTGAGGAAACACAAAGTGATCCATCCGTACGATCCGTATTTCTCACAGTCACAATCTTCTCCGGACGCGAAGAATTCATGCAGGGACTGGTGAAACTGAAACAGCAGGATTCACCACAGAGTACGCAGAGAAGTCAATAACGACTCAGCGTTTCCGTCCCTCTGCGGTCCTCCGCGCCCTCTGCGGTTGAAACAAATCTGGTTTGGGTTGCGGGCGAGGCCCGCGCTCGGGAATACCTCGTCAAAAATGCGATTGAACCTACCACGACGACCGCTGCACAACACACAAACACTTCCGCGTCCTGTGCAGACTCAGAATGTCTGTGGTGCAAAGAAGTCATGACCGAATCCCGGCCTGTGCTCGCATTGTGATCCGCACGACATCATCCCGGCCATGCCGCAGGCAGCTAAGGAACGAACGAAGATCCTGGTTCTACTGCGAGACAAAAAGCCGAAATCAGATCGACTGCATGGTCCAGATCGGACTCGGCTACCAGCTCAACCGGGCTGTGCATATACCGATTCGGGATTGTCACGAGGCCCGCCGCGCAGCCGCCACGGGAAATCTGGATTGCCGCTCCGTCGTTACTGGCCGGATAGGCCAGTGCATTGATCTGTACGGGGATCGATTTTTCCCGGGCAACAGCCATCAGCATTTCGAATACCGCGGGATTGGAATTCGCACCGCGCACGATCACAGGCCCTTTTCCGATTTCGATGCGGCCGAATTCGTTCTGATCAATCCCGGGGCAATCCGTTGCGTGAGTCACGTCGACCGCAATAGCGATATCCGGTCTGACGTTGTAAGAACTGGTCACGGCACCTCGCAGACCGATTTCCTCCTGCACTGCCGACACAGCGACAACCTTCGCTGCTGGCTTTTCCCGGGCGATTCTCTGCAATGCTGTCATGATCACCCAGATACCGGTCCGGTCGTCCATGGCCACGCCGGCCAGCCGCCCGTTTCGCAGTTCACGCAGGCAGGGTTCCGGCGTCACAAAGTCGCCGATACGTACGATCGATCGTGTTTCTGTTTCGGACATAGAGCCGATGTCGATCCACAGTTCCTTCATCTTCGGTACTGTCTTACGCTCGTCAGGATCCAGCAGATGAATCGGCTTGCGGGCAATGACTCCAGGAATCGCACCGTTTTCCGTATGAACGACCATCCGCTGGCCGAGCAGGATCTGCATGTCCCAGCCGCCAACCGGATTCACCCGAATGAATCCCATGCTGTCGATGTGCCGGATGATCAAGCCGATCTGGTCACAGTGAGCGTCCAGCAAAATCGCAGGACTCCCGCCGGCATTCACTGTTGCCAGCACATTGCCATGCACATCGGTCGTCACTTCCGAGGCAAACGCGGCTGCAAATGACCGAATGACGTTCTGAATTTTCTGCTCACCGCCGGACGTTCCCGGGGTCTGCAGCAGGTCCTTGAGAAACTGGTCGGGCATGAATCGTAACTTTGAATCCGCTCAGTGCAGCAGTGAATTCCTGTTTCCGCAGGATTGTTCGCGGCACCAGGACCTTCATTTTTCGATCCGGATTATACTGAATCCGAGCCGGAATGTCTTATCATGGATGGCGATCAGCGGTGCCCGGGAAACAGGACAGCAGGCGTTGCAATCACGTCAGGAGCCAGCGGGAAGGGACCGGCGATGGAGATTCAGCCGACCGCAGGTGTCGGCGCGGAATCCGGAGACTTCTTAATCCTGTACAGCGGCTCTTCGCCCATCTTCTGACTGCACTTCGGGCATTTTGCTTTGGCAATTCCCTTTCCGTTGGCACCGCCGAGTTTGCTCTTCAGGCGGCCCTCTTCGCTGATGGCGACTGCACAAGCCTTGCAGCGATACCCTGTGAGTTCCAGTGCAAAGGCTGCATCTTTCTGGTAGTAGATCAGGTTTCTGACGGCTTCAACCTTGGATTGGTTGACGAAACAGCTGAGCGCTTCCGCCTTCTCTGAATCCGGCACTCCATTCTCCGATGCAGGCAATTCCAGGCCGAACAAAACCTTGAGACGCTCAGCCATAATTCGCCATGCGTTCAAGGCAAATGAGCAGAACAACTGCTGCTTTTCATCCGATTCAATGGGGAGAAAGATTGCGATGCGGCCCTCACCGAACACCGGAACACCGGCAAACATTGATTCCTGAGCCTTCAGAATCGGCTGAACCAGACGAATCTCGCGAATCCGGTCAACACCGATCGAACGTATCACCGCGCCACTGACATTCTTCAGTTCGCCGGCGGCCACCACCTGATCGCGGACCAATTTCCGCTGAGCGGCAATGTCGGGTTTCTTTCCGACCGCGAAACTGAGCCCGGATTTCTTTTTCCTGTCGCCGTCACCGAATGTCACGATGTGCAGTCCTGCGTCCGTGAACGCGAGGTCCGCTTCAGTGTGTTTGTCCAACAAGCTGCCTGGTTTCAGAACGAGCGAAGTCGGTGCAACGCTGTGGAACCAGACATCGCTGATCCAGGTGACATTCATGACGGGTGCGACCGGTTTATCGTCCTTTTTCCCGACTCTGCGGCGAATCTCCGGAATCTGCACAGCCTGTTTGCACTGCCGACAGCGGACTGTCGTTCCCGCCTTGTCTTCCAGAACTCGAATCCACGCACCACAGGAACACGGAACGAGCATTTGCTTTTTCTGCCGCTCCGCGATTTTCTCTCCGCGGCGTTTCTTTGACTCTCGCTCTTCCTGCAGCGCGATGGCAAACAGGTCGTCGTCACCGGCCGAGGATTCTGCAGATTTGGACGTCCTGTCGGGCGCAGAGGAGTCTGTCTTCGTGCCGGCCTCCGCAGTGCGCGCCGTTGTCGCTGAATCCGATTTTGCGGCAGGCTGTCCCGCCCCGCCAGGAGTCGCCGTCCGAGGTTTATCCGGGCCGTCCAGAGGGACAGCCGGTGTCACCGTTGTTTCAGACGACCTGTTCTGAGGAACAGCCCCCACATCGTTCAGTTCGAAATCAGAAATACTGCCACGGTTCGGCGCGTCGTCGACGCTGAATCCGTCCGGGTCGTAAACGACCGGGCGCGAACCTTTCGCAAGACCTGTGCGTGCCGACAGGAAGTCGGTGCGATCGGCCAGCGGAATTGTACTGTAGATGATCCTCTGCGGATTCGACGTCAGGTCATTGTACCTGGCGGCAATGTCAGCTCGCATGAAACCATTGCAGCTCCAGCAACGCACCAGCCCCGACCGAACCATTTCGCCGCAGTGCGGGCATGGCTCATGAATGCTGGCCGTCTTCAGAGTGTCAACATCGACAGTGGCCGACACCTCGGAATCGCGTCGCTGGTAAAACACATGACCGCATTCCGGACACTGATCTGTATCGGACAGGATCAGGGACTTGCAGCCCGGGCAGGATCGAATGACTGTCGACATATTCGTCCGCATTCTTTGCCGCTGAAACTAAGTCGGAGTCCGTCTGACGTGACATCCGAAAGTCGTCGGCAATACCTGGATCGTTGCAGAGGGAAAAAATCGGACTGGATCGCTCGGCGGGCAGCTACCTTCAAAGCGTAACCAAAACCATACTTGACACTACTTTACGGCAAAAAGTTGCGTTTGATTAACGAAATCTTTGCTTGAAACTTCTGTCTGTCGCGATCGAATTCGACTTGCACAACCGCTTGATTCTCATCGGTTGAGGATGCCTGTGTTTTCTCCAGTCATGCGGAAAACTTCCGCAATCTGCGCATTCTTTACTGAAAACTCAGATCGTTTGGAAGAACTGTTCAGGTTCACCAGACAGTTAACTCAAACTTCAGCACTCATCTGTACGCATTGCCAGTATAATCTGCAGCCAACGCGTACAACACAGCCAAACGTGACGCGAGGCGGAAACGAAAGAAAAAGGCAGCAGTTTGTGAACTGCTGCCTTGTCGTTCGGGCAGAACCAGACGCCTGACACCGTGACCGCGATTTCGCGGTTCTCCAGCCGACTACTTTTTGTCGCTCTTGCTCTTCTTTTCGCCCTTATCCTTCTTTTCGCCATCGTCCTTGTTCTCGCCGTCGTCGTCGGGTTTATCGCCTTCGGCCTTTGCCTTTTTTGCCACAAACGCTTTGGTAAATGCTTCTTCTGCGAAAACCTTTGTGAGCTGCTCTTCCTTTGTGGCGGCTTCAACGGCACCTTTGCATTTGTCGCAACAGAACGTCACCTTGATGCCGGAGACTTTCGTAAACTGTTCTTTGTTCAGGTCACCGCCCGACAGAGGGCACTTGGCCTGCTTGAACTGCTTTGTCTGTACCAGTTGATGATTTGCCTTCTCAACGAATTTCTTATTGTCTGCTTCAAATGCAGCTTTGCATTTCTCGCAGCAGAAGTAGACCTCTTTTTCTTTGTACGCAGTGAATTGCTCTTTTTTGGCGTCTTCCCCGGAGACTGGACATTTCGCCGTGAACTTGGCTTCTTCCTT
>JANNGQ010000861.1:0-15453 GCA_031403975.1 Planctomycetota bacterium | reverse complement strand
CGAGCTCCAGTGCGTCGGCGCGTCCACGCTCAACGAGTACCGCAAGTACATCGAGAAGGACGGAGCCCTCGAGCGCCGGTTCCAGACCGTCATCGTCGAGCCGCCTTCGGTGGACGAGACGGTGGAGATCCTCAAGGGCCTGCGCAAGAAATACGCGTGGTCTCGCCGAAGGACGTCCTGCTGGATGGAGTCGATCTCAGCCCGTTGCTGTTTGAAGGAACCTCTCTGACTGAACGCCCCTTTTTTTACTATCGAGGTACTGAGGTTTTTGCCTGTCGAATCGGCGAGTGGAAAGCGCACTTCCGCACGCAGAGCGGTTATGGACAACCGAAGCCTGAGATTCATCCGGAGCCGTTGCTGTTTCACCTTGGCCTTGATCCCTCTGAGAAACGCAACGTCGCCGCGGACCATCCGGATTTGATCGTTCGTTTTCAGGAAGCTGTCAATGGCCATGAATCAGGCGTCGTGCCGGCTGCACAGCAGCTGCAGTAAACTCCGGATACCGACAGGAGGCATCTTCGCCGGAATCACGTGGCGGGGGCTGGCGATTGTCATTGCCATTTTCCCGGAGTATGTCCGGGCGGCACCGCCGAACGTTGTCGTCTTCCTTGCCGACGACGCGGGTTGGGGCGATTACAGCTGCAACGGCAATGCACAGGTCCGCACTCCGTTCATCGACAGCATTGCGCGCGACGGCGTGACGCTCGATCGCTTCTTCGTTTGTCCGGTCTGTGCACCGACGCGGGCCGAGTTTCTGACGGGGCGCTATCATCCTCGCGGTGGAGTGCGAGGCGTTTCGACCGGGCAGGAACGGATCGATCTCGACGAGCGAACCATTGCCGAGGCCTTCGAGGCGGCTGGCTACGCAACGGGTGCGTTCGGAAAGTGGCACAACGGCAGTCAGTGGCCGTATCATCCGATGGCGCGCGGCTTTGATGAGTACTTCGGCCACACTTCCGGACACTGGGGCGAGTACTTTGATTCGCCGCTTGAGGAAAACGGCCGCATGATTCGGACGAGCGGTTACATTGTCGATGTCTGCACCGACCGAGCGATCGATTTCATCGAACGGAACAGTTCCAGGCCGTTCTTCTGCTTCGTCCCGTTCACGACGCCACATTCGCCATGGGCCGCGCCGGAGGAGGATTGGCAGCGTTTCAAAGACAAGCCGATCACGCAGCTGGCGACGCTCGCCAATCAGGAGAAACTCGACGAGACTCGCTGCGCACTGGCAATGGTCGAAAACCAGGATGCAAACGTCGGCCGCGTACTGACGAAACTCGACGAACTGTCTCTCTCGGACAATACAATTGTGCTCTATTTTTCCGATAACGGCCCGAACAGCTGGCGCTGGAACGGAGGCATGAAAGGGCGGAAGGGCGGCACTGATGAAGGGGGAGTACGCTCGACGTGTTTCTTCCGCTGGCCCGCACGATTGCCTGTTGGTCACACGGTTCCGCAAATCGCTGGCGCGATTGATCTGCTGCCGACGCTGACCGCTCTGACGGGTGTACCGCGTGTCGGCGACAAGCCGCTTGACGGACGTGATCTCTCCCCATTGTTGCTCAGGCAGAAAAGCGAATGGACCGATCGAATGATCTTCTCAACGTGGGCCGGACGAGTCAGTGTGCGGACGCAGCAGTATCGGCTTGATGATCAGGGTCAGCTCTTCGACATGCAGTCCGATCCGGGGCAATCATCGCCAATCACTGAGCGTGAATCGGAGATTGCCGCGCGACTCAAAACGGCTGTGGCAGCGTGGCGGACAGATGTGTTCGCCGGGACGCCTTCGGCGGATCCGGATTCAAAGACGAAAGGCCAGGAACGAAAGAAAGCTCCCGGAGGCAACGCCGTCGATCCGCGTCCGATTCCTGTCGGTTACCGCGAGTTTCCGATCGCGATGCTGCCCGCTCGCGACGGGGAACCGCGCGGCGGAGTCCGTCGCAGCAGCAATGCGCCGAACTGTTCGTACTTTGTGAACTGGACATCGCAGGAAGACAGCATGGTGTGGCTGCTCGATGTCCACACGACCGGCCGTTATGACGTTGTCATCGACTACACCTGTCCCGAACCGGACGTCGGATCGGTCATCGAACTCGCGCTGCGTGACAGTAATCTCACGGGTCGAGTCGCTCCCGGCTGGGATCCGCCTCTGTACACAAATCAGGATACGCTCCCGCGACCTCCCGCAGAATCGAGTATGAAAGAATTCCACGCGTTGAATCTCGGCGAGATCTCGCTGCAAAAAGGACAAGCTTCGCTCATATTGCGAGCACTGGAAATCCCCGGCAAATCGGTCATGGACGTCCGTCGCGTCACGCTGACGCTGCTTCCCTGAAGGCGAAACATTCATCGACAACCAAACGTTTTGAAACATGGTGATGCAACTGGATCAGGCCAATGCCAGATCAAGTCCCGTCCAGCCCCAGGTCAAGTCCCAGTCCAGTCCCAAAACCTCCGGAAAGGCCCGCGGATGATCATGCGACTCTCGATTTGCGTCCTGTCGTGTCAATTGAGTACACTGGCGACTGATCGCGTCACGGCGGGCGAGACGCAGGCGAGGCCGAATGTCGTGATCATCCTGGCGGATGACATGGGCTATTCCGACGTCGGATGCTATGGCGGAGAGATCGCCACACCGAATCTGGACCTGCTGGCCGCGAACGGCTTGCGATTTACTCAGTTCTACAACACAGCCCGCTGCTGGCCCACACGAGCCGCACTGCTGACAGGTTACTACGCGCAGCAGGTGCATCGGGATGCGTTGCCAGGTCTGGCGGGTGGCGGACAGGGAGTGCGTCAGCAATGGGCGAAGCTGCTGCCCGAATTGCTTCAGCCGGCCGGTTATCGCAGTTATCACAGCGGCAAGTGGCACATCGATGGTCCGGTACTTCGGACTGGCTTTCTGCGTTCTCTGGATCTGCGGTATCAGGGCAATTTCTTTACGGCTGCGGGTAACTCGATCGACGATGTACCGGTCGCTGTTCCGGCAAATGAGAGCGGCTACTACGCGACCATCGCGACTGTCGACCATGCCATCGAGTGCCTGAAAGATCACGCGGCCAATCACGCCGATCAACCGTTCTTCCACTACCTGCCGTTCATTGCACCGCATTTCCCGCTCCACGCTCTGCCCGAAGACATCGCAAAGTACCGTGACACGTATTTAGCCGGGTGGGATGCGATGCGAGAGGACCGGTTCGCTCGACAGCAGAAGCAGGGACTCCTGAACACAACACTCTCACCACTGGAGCGAGACGTAGGCCCACCTTATGCCTTTCCCGAAGCTCTGGAGAAGCTCGGCTCCGGCGAAGTGAATCGTCCGCTGCCCTGGAACGAACTGACGGAAGAGCAGTGCCGTTTTCAAGCCACGAAGATGGCGATCCATGCTGCAATGGTGGATCGCATGGACCAGGAGATCGGTCGGTTCCTTTTGCAGCTCAGGGCAATGGGCGCGTATGAGAACACACTGATTGTTTTTGCCTCAGACAATGGAGCCAGCGCTGAGATTATGGTGCGACACGGTGGACATGATCCGGCGGCAGCTCCCGGAAGTGCGGCGAGCTATCTTTGCCTGGGCCCGGGATTCTCCAGTGCAGCAAACACGCCGTTTCGTCGCCACAAGACGTGGGTTCACGAAGGAGGAATCAGCACACCGCTGATCATGCACTGGCCGAAAGGCATCGCCGCGAAGAACGAACTGCGGCACACGCCCGGGCATGTCATCGACGTCGTGCCGACAGTGCTGGAACTGGCGGGCATCCCTCGACCTCGGGAGGTGAACGGCGAATCCGTTCCACCGGCGCCGGGCAAAAGCCTTGTCCCGGCACTGGCCAGCGACGTGGACATCCGCCGCGACAGTCTGTGGTGGCTGCACGAAGGCAACCGCGCTGTCCGGGTCAACGACTGGAAACTCGTTGCAGCAAAAGACGAGCCATGGGAACTGTACGACTTGAATTCCGATCGTGCCGAGCAGCATAACCTCGCGTCTCAGATGCCAGACAAAGTCAGAGAACTGGATCTGGTCTGGCAACGTCAGACCGACAGCGCTTCAGAACTCGCAAAGAAGACCCTCGACGCGCAGCCGAAAGGCAAAGCAAAAGGAAAGTCGAAAACACAAGAGGTGAGGAAATGACGAGACGAGTGCTCGCTTCGATCCTTCTGTTCGGACTGATTCCTGCTGCGTGTTCGACCGCTGCGGAGCGGCCTAATTTTCTCTTCATCCTGGTGGACGACCAGTCGCCGCTCGACCTCAAGCTGTACAACCCACAGTCTCAGCTGCACACGCCGATCATCGACCGGATTGCCGCCCGGGGAATGGTCATTGATGGCGCGTATCATATGGGCTCATTCAGTGGCGCGGTCTGCACACCGTCAAGACACATGATCATGAGCGGGCGCACTGTCTGGCACCTGCCCATCGCGCCGAATGCGATGCAGAACGGACTGTGCCCGGTCGGCCTGGAGCAGAACACGATTCCTGCCGTGTTCAATCGAGCGGGTTATGCCACGATGCGAACCTGCAAACTGGGAAACAGTTACGAGGCCGCCAACAAACTCTTCACCGTCCGCCATGATGCGACGAAACGCGGCGGGACACCTGAAACCGGCAGCGCGTGGCATGCAGAGCGCGTCCTCGACTACCTTGCGGGACGAGAATCCTCGCAGGACAAGAAGCCTTTCCTGATCTATTTTGGGTTTTCGCATCCGCACGATGAAAGGGATGGAACTCCCGAGCTGCTCGAGAAGTACGGAGCGGTTAATCATTCCGATCGTGACTCGTTTCCGCCGCGGAATGACAAACAGCCGCCTCTACCGCCGAACTATCTGCCCGCTCATCCGTTTCATGATGGTCATCCCGACCTCCGCGACGAAGTGGCTGTCAGCGGAGTTTGGGAACGCCGCGATGAGGCCACGATCCGCAACGAACTGGGCCGGGAATTCGCCTGCAGCGAGAACATCGACACTCAGATCGAACGCGTGCTCACCAGGCTTGATGCCATGGGTGAGTTACAGAACACATACATCATCTACACGGCCGATCACGGAATGGCGATCGGCCGACACGGTTTGCAGGGCAAGCAGAATCTCTATCAACACACCTGGCGAGTCCCGTTGATCGTTCAGGGACCTGGCATCAATCCTGGAACACGCGTCGAAGGAAACATTTACCTGCTGGATGTGCTGGCCACTCTGTGTGATCTCGCTGGAATTCCAGCTCCCGAAAGCAGCGAAGGAGTCAGCTTCAGGCCTGTCCTCGAAGGTCGACAAACCTCGATTCGTGACGTGCTGTTTGGCGTCTACAACGGCGGCACGAAACCGGGGATGCGCTGCGTGAAGCAGGGTGACTGGAAACTCATCAAGTACGACGTCATGGCCGGTGCGGTGCGCGAGACTCAGCTCTTCAATCTGGCAGAAAACCCCCATGAGTGCCTGAGGGAGCATCACGATCCTCAGGTTATTGCACTGACAGGAATCACTCCCGCCGCAAACCAGCTGAACCTGGCGGACGATCCGCGTTATGGAGAAAAGCTCAGGGAGATGGAATCTCTACTGCATGCCGAAATGCGTCGTCTGAACGATCCGTGGCGATTGTGGGATCAACCCGACGAAGCGATTTCCCGACCGCCGCAACCAGCAGCCGAAAAGAGCGATGCTCAACCGCATAAGCCGCGAGATAGTGCGAATCGATGAATTCAGAAACCGGTCCGTCCCATCCCTCGTAACCACGTTCGCCAGAACGTGGGCCGCATGAACGCCGATAACGGTTTCACAATGATTCAGATCCAGCAAACCCCCTCTTCCGGCCTTCGGCCACCTTCACCCCCGAGTCGGGAGAGAAGGGCCTTTGAGAAACTCAGATCGTGGCGATTCGTGAACGTCTGCCTCAATCTGCGAACACTCAGCCTGGGCCGACAGATCCCTTCGTTTTGGCGTCAACGACCAGCGCTGAAATCACTCGCTGGCGCGTCGTGCTTGTTCCTGATGATCGCGGTGCGGCTGCTATCGTTTGAAGCCGTGTCGGCAGCAGACCGGCCCAATATTCTGTTCGCCATCGCGGACGACTGGGGCCTGCACGCGGGGGCATACGGAACTCCCTGGGTCCGAACTCCGACGTTTGATCGCATCGCAAGTGAAGGGCTTCTGTTCCGGAATGCCTTCACTCCGATGGCCAAGTGCGCTCCTTCGCGAGCGATCATTCTGACGGGACGGCATCTCTGGCAGAACGAGGAGGCCGGGAATCACATGGCTCATTTTCCCGCAAAACTCAGAAGCTGGCCTGAGGTGCTGATGGAACAGGGATGGCACATGGGCATCACCGGGAAAGGCTGGGGACCCGGGATTGCCAACGATGCCTCCGGAAAGCCGCGGCTGATCACCGGCATTGGATTCAACAAACGTAGAGAGGATCCCCCGACGACGGCAATCTCCGCTAACGACTATGCCGCAAATTTCGTCGACTTTCTCGACGCGGCGCCGGCCGATACGCCTTGGTGTTTCTGGTTCGGTGCGATAGAGCCTCATCGCGGCTACGAGTTCCAGTCCGGGGTGAACAAGGGCGAGAAAAGCCTTACGGAGATCGACCGGGTTCCCGCTTATTGGCCTGACAGCGACACGGTCCGACACGACATGCTCGACTATGCATTCGAAGTCGAGCATGTCGACTCGCACCTGGCACGCATGATCGCTCAGCTTGAGAAAAGGGGACAACTTGAAAAGACGCTCATCATCGTCACGAGCGACCATGGCATGCCGTTCCCGCGTGTGAAAGGCTACGCCTATCATGACTCGAATCATATTCCGCTGGCCATCCGCTGGCCTGGCGGATTGAAGTCTCCCGGACGCGTCATCGAAGATTTCGTCGATTTCACTGACATCTCCGCTACGGTTCTGGATGTCGCCGGCATCGCTGAGGGCGAGAGCGGCATGCTGCCGATCACTGGAAGAAGCTGGCGGCCGATTCTCGAAAGCGACCGCTCGGGCCGCGTCGTGCCTGAGCGAGATCACGTTCTGATCGGGAAAGAGCGGACGGACGTCGGTCGGCCACATGATGGGGGATATCCGATTCGCGGAATTGTCACCTCAGAGCATCTCTACCTGCGAAATTATGAACCGACGCGCTGGCCCGCAGGCAATCCCGAAACGGGCTACCTCGACACCGACGGCAGCCCCACTAAGTCGCTGATTCTGGAACTTGGTCGAGTGAATCGCGCGGACCGATACTGGCAGATGAACTTCGGCCTGCGACCCGCCGACGAACTGTATGACCTGAAATCCGATTCTGACTGCGTGCGAAACCTCGTCGGCGAATCTGCTCACACTGATCTGGTGACAGAGCTGCGAGAACGCATGGAGAGCGAACTCAAATCGCAGAATGACCCTCGCATGTTTGGCAAGGGGGAAATCTTCGACCAGTACAAGCCCACAAATGGCGATGGCTTCCATGAAAAATACATGCGCGGCGAACGTCCCAAAGCTGGCTGGGTGAACGAGACCGATTTTGAACGAATGCCAATTACGCAACCGTAACCTCTTTGCACTTCGCAATGAAAGATCTGATATGAACCAGTGTCTTCGCCTCTTCGTGCTGCTCTGCGTGGCGATGATGCTGCATGTCACGTCGCTGCGAGCAGCGGATCGGCCCAATGTCCTGTTCATCGCCATTGATGACCTGAATCACTGGGCAAAAGGCGTCATGGGCAAAAGGCGTCAGGAACCGTTTAATCGACAGGCGTGTGCGATTCGGCCAGGCGTTTGGCATGTGATGACCAAAACGATCAGCTCCTGGCGGTTGGGTTTATCATGACCATACAATTCGTGGCACATGCCTGTGAGCCGTTTGTTTCCACTGAACATGCCGCGCAGCAAGTCAGCGTTCACGTCGGCGACGCGGGACGGTTCGCGACGATTTCCAGCGACGTCATGTCGATGGATCTGAGGCGCTGCACGACAATGATTTGCTCGCGTTGTCGTACTTCGCTCTGAGCGTGAACGTGCTTCTGCGGAGCGCTAACCGACACTGGATCATCCGCAAATCGGACGAGCGTATTCACTGCGGTTCCAGCCGGTGGCAAGGATTTCGGATTCAGCGAGCGGACGAATCGCAATGTGGGCCTGCAGTCGGTACAGAATCGATCGCCAGCCGAAGTTGCCTCGCGCAATGGTCGGTGTCGTGCGATGGCCTCGGGAGTAACGCTTACGAAGCATCTCTGTGAAGAGGTCAACGCCTCGCCGGAAATCGGCTTCCACGCCGAAGTCGTAAGGCGTGTCCCCGTCCCGCGAACACCCGTTCCATTCTGCGAAGGCATCGTACAGTCGCATCTGATCCGTTGACTCATCAGTCAGCCCGGACCAGGCCTTCATCGCATCGATCCGATCCTCCTTCAGTCCGGTGGTGAGTGACCGATCCATGATTCGAAACAACTCCCACAGCTCGCCTTCCAGCGGCAGAATCGTTCCGAAATCGATCAGCCCTATTCGGCCGTGGTCCAGGAACAGGAAGTTCCCCGGATGGTAGTCGGTGTAGAGCATTCGGCCTGCATACATCAGCCGGTACCAGCCTTTCACCATTTTCAACGCCGCCTCATTTCGCTCGTCCTGGGACGGGCGACGAGCAAGGAATTCGTCGAGGTGTACGCCGCCGACCATTTCCATCGTCAGCACACGAGCCGTCGAGTACTGCGGATAGACCCGCGGAACGATGATGCCGTCCTCATCGCGAAACAATGACCTTGCTTTCTGCAGATTCGATGCCTCCAGAAGATAGTCGGTCTCCTGCTCCAGTCGCTGCCGCAGGTCGTCGAACTGATCTTGGACGTTCTCCCATTCTCGGCTGAGTCGATTGGGAAGAAGGAACAGCAGCAGATTCCGAAAGTCATCGTTGATCGTTCTCGCAATTCCAGGATATTGAATCTTCACCGCGACCTGCTCGCCGGTTTTCAGTCGGGCGCGATGCACCTGTCCGAGAGACGCTGCGGCAAACGCCTGCTTGTCGAACTCGGCAAAGAGATTCTCCGGTTCATCTCCCAGTTCGTTGAACACCATCTCGCGCAGAAGCGACCAGTGCATTGGCGGTGCGCTGAAGTGCAGCTTCTCCAGCGTCTCCACGAATTCTCGAGGAGCTATGTCAGGGAAGTTCGCCAGCGTCTGACCAACCTTCATGACGGCTCCGCGAAGATAACCCATCGAATCCAGAACGCGCGTTGCCGTGCGCCAATGCGTTTCGGCCAGCAGACGGCTGTTCTCATCCGCTGACCTGAACCAGCCCCGAATCCAGTGGAACAGATAGGCGGCCGCAATCTTTGATTGCAGAGAACTGAGCAGCGTCAGTCGCCTCCAGCGGCCGACAGGAACAGAACGCATCGACTCCTTTCGCATCAGGTCCGGCAGCGAATGCCGAACAGCGTCTCCGCTTTCCGCTTCGGGAAGAGCCTTCAGCAACTCACTAAGTGTCAGAGACATCGACGATTCCTTAGATCTGAGGATGTGGTCAGTTCGAATATTCTTCGCTGCTCCGCAGCCAGCCAGCGAACATCGAAAGCGACTGGTCGAGAAGCGCAAGCGTGTCTTCCTGTTTTGGTGACTTGTCGTTCGTCCAGAATGAAAGGACTCCCAGATACAGAGTCCAGTACATCTGAAGGGCGACCGGTGTCAGAGCGGCGTCCAGTCCATACTGAATCGCGAGCTGAACCACGTGTTCAAGGTGACTCGCACCAAAAGAACTGCCTGGTTCGCCACTCTGAATCTCCGCGAGCGGTGACAGTGCCGTCTCAAGCACTGGCGAAAGGTAACTGCGATACGGTTTCAGCTGTCGGAGCCCAGCCACCACATGTGCGAACAGTGACTCTTCCAGCGAGCTGTGCGACTCGCCGGACAAACGTCGTAACGGTCGCAACTGCGAATCGATGACCAGCGTTGTGACGATCGCCTCTTTCGTCGGGAAATAGTTAAACAGAGTCCCCGCAGCGATGCCGGCCGCTTTCGCGATATCCCGAGTGGTTGTCGCCTCGAATCCGGTCGTCCGAAACTGCTCCTGGGCGGCCTCTAGAATCCGTCGCCGCGTAGACTCCTTGGTTTCCGCCGTCACTCGCATGTCTGTCATCCGGTTCCACGAAACGTCCGCTTCATTGTGAGCACGCTCATATAATACCGTGCCTGTCGGCGGCGTCAAGCCGGAAAATGAACATGCTCACAAAAATACGCGGAGACGCGGAGGGGAGCCATTCCACGAAGATGCATCTACTGATTCACCGAGAGGTTGTGCTCATGATCGACTGCCACACGAGGAACGTGATTCGCAGTGCTCAGCGCCTTTCAGCATCAATAGATGCTCCGCCGTGGCTGAGGCGTCCCGCCTCAGGACGCATGTATGCGCTCGCCGAATGGTCCGCCAGAAATCGAACACGATCGCGATCTTCGCGAGAAGCGCTCGACGCCTTTCGGCATCAGTCCCGTTCGGGAATCTGCAAGCAGTTGCAGGATTCTCCACTGCCAAGCATTATGGGGTCAAGGGACAATGCGAGGATGCACAGGACGACCGGATTGTGCTCCGATCCAAAGAGATCGTCAGGATGGAAGGATTCGGCGCCTTGCTGCCGGATGTATCCTTCGGGCTTCCGGACACGAACCGCTTACGCTGCGAACCAAACAACGCACGCTTCAGCGACTTCACGTCGCTCTCCAGTTCGTCAACGCGATCTTCCAGCTGCCGGATCATCACGTGGCAGTCGGGCACATTGTCGGGAAGTACAGTTCGTCTGGCCATCGCAGTGGTTCCTAGCGAACGAGGCCTTCAATCCATCCTGTGTGCCGTTGTATATCCCAACCCTCTGAAACGGCGAAAGATCAACCGGCATTTGTTTGAGCTGGATCAGCCAGGAACTGACCGTCTCCATTCCCGGGCGGATGTCGGTCAATCGGATGTCGGTCAATCGGAGGGGCGCGGACCTGTCTGATAGCGAACGCGCTGCCGCACGAAGCGAAGGTCAATTCCCTGCAGGATCAGTGACAGCTGCGAGGGATTCAGTTCCACACCGGATGCGTCGACCGTGGCCGGTGAATCGGGCGGTTGGAAATTTCCCTTTTTCTAATCGTTTGCACCAGATGACGTAGCCTGTATTCTCCCAGTACGAAATCTTCATCAGATCGCGACGGCGATTGAGAAACACGAACAAATGCCCCGATGCCGGCTCCTGTCGCAGTACGGCTTCCGTCAGTATCAATAAACCACGAAAACTCTTCCGCATGTCGGTGGCGGCTTTCGCCAGATACACGCGAGTCTGTGCTGGGAGACCAAACATCAGAGGACTCCGTCTCGCGATCGACTGCCTGCATCAAGCACCGCCAGGACGCTTGCGAGCCGACCCGTGTCGCAATCGCCTGGTACTCGAATCAGACATCCGCCCGGGTGCATGACCTCCAGCGGCGCAGCGACTGTCGGCGGGAGGACACGAACAAACGGAGAGTTTTCATTTCCGTCAGACCGATGGCGGTTGCCTTCGCCGGAGCTGACGGTCGGTACTCGCCTCGAAGGGGCTGAAGTCTGCGCGTGTTCGATCGCCTGATCACGCCGCTCCAGCGTTCGCATCCACCAGTGCAGCTGGTACTCAGGAACGCCCGCCTGGCGGCAAAACTCCCCGGTTCCCAACTCGATGGCAGCCCACTGCCGAAGAAGACCCCGCCAAAATCGCTCTTTCATTGCATCACGTGCCTTGCTCACACCTGCGTCCTCACGATGAGTCTCGGAGTACCTGATGGCCAACGCCACCACTCATCGCAAGACGCCCTCGGTGAAACGGTCACGCAAAAACACGGGTCGACTACCCGCAAGCACGCTTCAGGAGAAATAATTCCCCGCCGACCCTTGCAAGAGATACACTTGGCCTCCCCTCCGGGAAAACAGGCTACTTCTTCAGCGAATTGGGGAAGTCCGGCTAATGCGCGACAATAATCGCCGCGAAACACAGCTCATTGGACAGCGAAGTCGAGTGTCCGGAGATGCAGAGTCGTCACAAAGTACGAACAGATTTGAAACTCACATTGCAATCCACATGGACGACGCTATATTTGGTGCCGAGTGGCGGAGAGTTCTGACAAACTTTCCGAAGTGTACTTAGATTTCGGACGACTAAATAGTGCGCAAGCTGGTTGAGGCCAGTGGGCGCAATAAAGAGTAAGCCGACGTTGTGAAATCCTTCAGAGGGTTTTGCCACGTCGGCTTTTTTTATTTTACATAATACCCAAAGTACCCGATGTCATCGTGGATCGGAGGCGGCGGGGCAACAGGATTCCTGCAGCCCTTGAAGTAAGTGCTGATTCCTCCGACACGCACGTCGATACCGACGAGGCGAAGTCTGCCTGAGCAATTTGTGCTATCAGGCACGAGCACACCGGCCATCGTCCAGTAGCAGTGTTCGTGGTGTTGAGCGACGGGTCAGGCTCCTGCGCCGTCGAAGACACTATTCAGGTGGCGCTGCAACACGTGGTACTTGCACCCGGGCCGCACACATTTAACTCTGCCTATCAGACCTGGGATTGAATCAGTTTCTGTTCATTCGGGCATTCTAAGCGTCACATTGAGCAATCGGCAGCTTACTGATTCTGTCGATTGCGTCACTCTATCACGCACAGGACATGACACTGTCTCGGCGCACCCCTGCAGTTGGCGACAAAGGCACACTATTGAATCACGGATTACTCCGAACCGAAAAAGGAAAAACAATGTCAACATTACGGAAACTCCTGACTAACGCATTCGGCAGCAAAGCGGCTTCTCGCCGATATCTTCGGATTGCAACACCATTTGCCGCTGAAGTTGGCAGCCTTGAAGAGCGCCAGCTGCTGACGGTCGGCGCCGATGGGTGGACCGTTCTGCAGCCTTCCCTGGACTCACGGATTGTGTATGTCAGTTCGTCTCAAGGCGCTGATACGAACAATGGGCTGACAGAATCGACGCCGGTGAAGACGCTGACAAAGGCGATCACACTCATACGCGATGATATGCCGGATTGGGTTCTCCTGAAAAAGGGCGATACGTTCGCTCCCGGAGGAACCGACTCGCGATATCCGGGCTATATTGAGTGGAAAAAAGGCGGGCGGTCGGCATCGGAGCCGATGCTGTTGTCGAGCTATGGATCAGGTGATCGGCCGGTGCTGCGTGAAACACTGTTTTTTTGCCATGCAGATAACGAGTATGTTGGATTCTCGCTGGATAACCTGAGCTTCGTCGGGCTGGATTTTCGCGGAGAATGGGACGCAAATCCCGTGCTCGGCAACACAAACGCAATTCAGTTCTATGGGGGCCAATCAAACATATTGATTGAAGACTGTGTATTTACAGACTACAACACTCCCCTGCGATTCGGTGCCGGTACACTACCGGCCTCCGGCATCACGATAAGACGATCAGCGATCTACGACAACGAAAAGCAGGGGATGTATATTGCTGGCGCAGACCATGTGCTTCTGGAAGAGAATCTGTGGGATCTGAACGGTTATGAAGGTGGAGTCGCAAGCAAATTCAATCACAATATCTATGCCAAGGGAGTTAACGATCTGACGGTACGTGGAAACATCATCTCCAGAGGGTCAAATTTCGGGGTGAAGCTGAGTGCAGATGAACCAGGCACCGCTGTGAATTTTGTGATAGAGAACAACTTGTTCTACGATAATGGCGTAGGGCTTGATCATAGTGCCGGGCCTACCGGTGATATTATGACCACGTTCACGCATCAAAACGGCTCAGTGAAGAACAACGTATTTACAGAGCGTGTTCGGACCCAGGCTCTTGTGGGATGGCTTGCAAACAGCGAAAATGTTGCGTGGGATTCAAACCTGTTCATACACAATCGGTCGTCATCGGCAGGTGAGGCTTTGATGTGGTGGGGACATCATCGCAATATTACAGTAAAGGACAACATTGTCCATGACTGGCCAAATGCAGGAATTGATCCGTTGCTCCGATTTGCGGGCACTTACATCGACGGGCTAACGGATGTGGGCAATGAAGTGTTGCTTCCCGGGGCCAGCTATGTTGACCCGTCAAGGGATGTCGGAGCGTATTATAATTCCATCGGAGGGACGAACGATGCTGTCGCGTTCATCACCGCGGTTCGTGATATGTCGAAGGCAAACTGGAATGCCGCGTTCACGGCAGATCCCGTGGATGCCTATATCTGCGCCGGGTTTGTACGGGTGTTCCCGCAGGTGAGCGTCGGCGATGCCGTCGTGAATGAAAGCGCCGGGACGGTGACGTTCGTTGTAAATCTTGCGGAAGCATCGCTTGTATCCACATCTGTCAACTGGACAACCGTTGACGGGACTGCGATTGACGGATCGGACTTTATTGCAAATCAGGGTGTGCTCTCTTTTGCCGCTGGCGTCACGACAGGTTCCGTGACGGTGGCGCTGGTGAACGACGCAGTGTATGAAGGAACTGAATCGTTTACCGTCGACCTCAGCTCGCCCAATGGGCTGGTGATTGCTGATGGCTCGGGAGTGGCAACCATCAATGACGACGAACTGCCGACTCTGCCTGGGTTGTCGATCGACAACGTCAGCGTGCTGGAGGGACATCTGGTCGAGAACCGCAGGTCAACGATTCCGCAACAGACGTCGATGAGGTTTACCGTCACGTTGTCAGCCGCCACGTCCAAGGCAGTTTCAGTCAAGTATGCCGCGAAAGATGCGACCGCCACCCTGGGCGGCAAAGACTTCAAGTCTTCTTTGGGCACTTTGACATTCAGTGCGGGACAAACGTCAATGACTGTGGTCGTGAAAGTTTTTGGTGACGTCATTGTAGAAAGCGACGAGTTCTTCACTCTCGAACTTTCGAAGCCGGTCAACGCTGCAATCACGGACGGAACCGGAACCGGAACAATCCTCAACGACGATTTTGCGGTATTTGCGTGGGGGACTGTCAGGGGCACCAGCCGACATGTCCTGAAGGTGGAGCAAATTGGCGTCGGAGTTGTGATACAGCAAGACAACCTGACCCGCGCGCGCTACACGTCCAAGGCTCCATTGGCCAGCGGGCAGCATCGAGCCTGGATCAATGCAATCGGACGCAAAGACAAGACGGCAGTCATTTGGTCAGCCGTGTTTGAATTCACTGTCGCCGGAGTTCAGTCACACGACGATCACTCGCTTGCCAACCTGCAACTCAATCGCCAGCCGCTCGATTTGATGCGGACGGTCGGGCAGCCGGTTGTGAACGAACGTGAAGAACTTGCGCTTCGTGCTCTGACACGCGAGAGTGGCCGGAAAAAGGAGTTTCGATCCAATTACGGTATATTCACTTGGGGAAAGTTCTCACTGGAAGATTCCGCAACTGTTGGTGCTACCGGTTGGCCGAGACAAACTCGCGGCGATGAAGCTCTGATGAGTGAAACGGAAGGCGATCTGATCGACACGCTGATGTCGGACGGAAATCTGATGGCTGTGGCGTAGTGCACT
>JANNGQ010000860.1:0-2957 GCA_031403975.1 Planctomycetota bacterium | reverse complement strand
CCGGCAGAATAGTGTCCACGAGCAGATCTGACGACGTGTCACTCCTGCACGACTTCATAGAATTCGACGACCGAAAAACTCTCTCCGCCTGCGATGAGCTGTTCGTGACCATCCCAATCCTCGACGACGTTGCGTTCTCCGGGGGACATGCCTGACCAGGGCCGCACCAGCAGAACCGTCGGCCGTTTGAGAACTCCGCGGCGAACTAACTCTTCGAATTGTGCCGGCTGTACGTAGTCGGTAAAGCCGTATGAGCCGGGCAGCCGGTAACGCAGAATCTCGCCCCAGTTGACGACCATGTGAGTGATTCCATTGGCCTGAAGTGCAGACTTGACCGACTCGGGTGCCCGCATCCGGCGCGGCTTCGCGGATCGGCTTGCGTCGACCGTCTGCGTCGTCCATTCTTCGAACAGACAGTCGTCGAACACAGTGTTGTAGGCCAGCGGAAATGTGGCATCAAAGACTTCCGCTTCCCCGACCATCAGCACTTTCGACGACGGCGGCAGCGTTGCATTCAGCAGTCGGATGTCGGATCGGATCACCAGCTGACGGGCCGCGTTGAGATCCATCAGACCGGCGTGAAAACCGATGAGCGGCGGAATCGCGCAGAATCGCAGATTGAACAGTGTGACTCCCGCGATCACGATACTCAGAAACCCGCGCCAGATTCGCGACGACGACAGGAGCCAGGTGCTTCCCGCAGCGACGCTCAGCAGCGGAATCATGGGTATCCAGAAACGATCGATGCGGTGGGTCAGTGCCCACCACATGACGAATCCCCAGGCAGTAAGACACAGCACAATAGCAACGGCCGGTATTCGTCTCCACAGCAGCACCGAAGGTATGGCCAGCGCAAACAGGAGCGCACTCGTCCACTTGTTGCGGACCGCAGCATCCAGGAAATGTTGCGGGATCTGATCAATCCGGTGTTCCGCGGGAGCGTGAGCCGGCTTCCAGCGCGCATTCATTTCGGAGGACCACTCGGAGCCCCCGAAGACGCTGTAGCCCAGAGGATAAACCGGGTTGCCGGTGTCTGCGAGATTTCGCAGCAGCCAGGGCATGATCATCAGAGCCACGCCGAGACTGAACCATGCTGCGGCGTAAGTGAGTTGTTTTACCGTGCCTGCCGATGACGGTGACTCAGGGACCGTTTCGGACTTGTTTCGAAGTCGTGTGCGCCAGATCGTCCACCCGATGACCGCAGCCGTCGGCAGAATCACGCAGACTAATCCAGTGTACTTCGACGCCATCGCACTGCCGGCCAGCAGGCCAGCGACCAGAATCAGGGATTTTCGGTTTGACCTGTCGCAATCGACGGTCATCAAGGCCACCATGGTTGAACTGATCAGATAAAACGTCAGCGAGCCTTCAGCATATGCGATGAGCGAAACTCTCAACGTCCACGGTGTCGTCAGGTAAATGAGTACTGCCAGCCATGCAGAGGCGCAACCGATCCGGCGGCGCGCGACCGCGTAGATACTGAGAGCGCTGAGCAGCTGAAAGGACGCGAGCACAATCTGCCCGACAAGAGCACCTCGCCACCAGTCCCCGGCAAACACCATTCCGGTCAGGCACAGCATCTCGCTCAGAAACGGAAAGCTGGTGTAAACGTTATGCCGCAGGAAGGAGATGTGGCCCTGCTGAAACCATTCTTTCGGTCCCTGCAGGTGGTATTCACGGACGTCGAAATCGGTTGGCGGCGAGACCGATCCGAGCAGCAGGTATGCCGCGAACGGGACGACAATGATGAGAACGAGCATCGAAAGAATCGTTGATGAACGCTGCTCCTGCTTCGGGACAGTTCCGGAATTGATGTGCACGCCGTTTCGGCTGCACCACCGAACTGCACTGGAAACAACGCACGCGATCACAGGGGGCCCGATCATCGCCGCTCGATTCAGTTGTCCGGCAAGACCGCAGCACAACGTTTCGAGCGAAAGAACGGCGAGGCCCAGACCGAAACAGATCGAAATCCGTTCGCACCACAGGAGTCGACTGCGCCGCAGCAGCAGAACGCAGATCGCGTCGCCCTGAACAGCCGCCAGAATCAGAAGCAGCACGGCAATGGCAAACAGCGACAGTCGCTGGGACAGGAATTCGATGCCCGATGCAGGCCTCGCAGTGGCGTCGGAAGTCTCCGAACGGTCCAGACCCAGGACCTCATCAGCGATGATTCCCCAGACGTCGGTTCGCCAGCCGTCCGGATCCTGCAGCGGCTGATTGAAGAACAGCCAGAGGAATCCGACGATCCACGCGGCGGCAACAAGCAGCATCCCTGTGTGAATTCGTGGTTCGGAGGCTGGGATCACTCGGTCAGACATATCGATGGAGCGGGAATGCGGCTTACCACGGAAACCAGCCGATCCCGGCGCGGCGGGACGGGGCAAGAACTCTCCAGTGTTTCCCGGGCAAAGTCCCGACGCCAGGGCGTTCGGCTGGCATTAAGTCCACTCACAGCCGGGGAACGGATCATTGATGTCAGCACTACGTTGTCGTTCGCTGTGGGCAACAGTCGAATACCAAAACAAAAACGGCTTCCGGAAGAAAACTCCCGGAAGCCGCTGGGTTCTGAGTTCAGAGCGAGGCTGAGTCGAAACAGGAAGCCGTTCTTTCCCACCTCAGGTCGATGCGACTATCGGACCATTCCGAACAAACCAGCGAGGCTGCTCTTACTCTTCGCCTGATTGTTGTGCAGGCGAGAAGGGAAGAAGGCCTGTGGTTCGGCCGGTGGAGCCGGAGCCGGAGCTGCTTCAGCAGCCGGTGTCGGCTGTGGCTGAGCGTCTGCAGGAGCAGCAACCGGAGTTGCTGAACCACAAGCGTCAGATCCGCAGCCGGTTGAGCAGCAGCCGGTGTCACAGCACCCGCCACAGCATCCGTCGACGATCTCATATCCGCACTCTTCCAGAGCCTGTTCTGCTTCGCGGCGAACGCCACGGTCACAGTCAGCCAGAGCACAG
>JANNGQ010000859.1:0-2724 GCA_031403975.1 Planctomycetota bacterium | reverse complement strand
GTCGGCTGCGCATCTGCGATGCTTCCACCTGCTGCAGCCGCTCTGCGGTCGGATCGATAATGACCTGGCCATGATCACCGTCAAGGATGACCGTTTCTCCGCCGGAGACGCCTGCCAGGAATCGTCCCAGCCCGACAATCGCGGGGATTTCCAGTGCTCCTGCGAGAATGGCCGTGTGACTGGTATGTCCGCCGACTTCTGTGGCAAAACCCAGTACGAACCGGGTGTCCAGAGTCGCCGTTTCGCTGGGCGTCAAATCACTCGCCAGAATAATGACGGGCTCCGTCAGGTTCCGCAGCTCTTCGCGGCTCTCACCCAGCAGCTGACGCAGCAGACGCTTTTCCAGGTCAAAGATGTCGAGCGCCCTCTCGGACAGATAACGGTCACCCATTTTCTGCAGTTGTTCAGCATAGCCACGCAGAACACGGCTGACTGCAAATTCCGGCGAGCGCGACTGATCGCGGATCAGCGATTCCACTTCGCGGATCAGCCGCGGATCCTGGGCCATCTGCAGATGGGCTGAAAAGATCGCACCATACTGTGCTCCCAGCTGCGATGAGACCAGCTGCTCGTTGCCCTTAATGTCGTGGCAGACAGCATCGCGGGCGGCATGGAACCGCTGCAGTTCTGCGTCAACGGCATCCCGGCTCACATACTTCCGCGGGATTCGGAAGTTTTCGGAACCGAGCACCAATGCCGGCCCGGTGACAACTCCCGGTGAAACCGCAATTCCTGAATGGACCTTCATTGGGATCACTCATCCGACGCTGTGCCCGGAAATCGCAAAGCCGGCTTCAAAAAGTTCGCTGACGGCTTCGGCCGCGGCGAGGGCGTCCGGGCCGGAACATTCCAGGTCCAGAATCGCTCCGCAGGGAGCCGCCAGCAGCATCAGGTCAAAGGCGGACTTGACGTCTGCCCGGCGTCCATCGAACGACAGTGAGACCGACGACGAGTACATCATCGCCCGGCGAACCAGCTGCGAGATCGGACTCAGATGCAGTCCGTGCTCCGGTGTAACGCACACCTGCCTCCGGATGACGTCTTCCCCATCCATCACGACTTCTCCTGAGAGACGGTCTCAGGCGTCCCGATCGCCGGCATCGGCTTCCGCCAGCAGATCCCAGACGTCTGCGGTCGTCTTCGACTGCTTCAGAAAATTGCAGAAGTCCTGGCTGCGAAGATGCCGCGAGATATTCTCAAGCCCCCGCAGATGATCCCCGGGCCGATCGGGCGGTGACACCAACAGGAACAGAATGAATACGTCTTCGCCGTCAAGGCTGGCGAATTCCACTCCACTGCGCGATATGGCGACAGTGGCTGACAGCCTTTCCACGGAAGAATGCTTCGTGTGCGGAACAGCAACGCCATTTCCGATGCCGGTTGATCCCAGTTCTTCGCGCTTCAGGATCGCCGCCACAACAGCATCTTCGTCAGCAGCTTTGACAGCTCCCGACGCTTTCAGGCTCGCCACCATTTCGCGGATTACGTCTTCTTTGGAAGATGCTTTCAGAGAAGGCAGAACCGCGTCCCGAATCACGAACTCAGTCAATTTCATTTTGTTTCTCACAACAGACAAAAAGCGTCAGACCGACTGGCGCAGAAGTATAAAAAGTCGCATGCGGTCAGAGGCCACGAGTTCCTCGCGGCTTACTCTGTCTTCGCGGCAGGGTCTCCGTCCGGCGTTTCCGCCAGTTCCGGGACGGTATCCGCAACAGCCGTCTTGTGGCGATGGTTGCGGACTTTTTCTTTATGTTTGTGAACCTGCTGCTCCATCTTATGCAGGGCTCTGTCAAACGTGGCTGCGACGTCTTCGCCTTCGACATGCGCCACAATCGTGTGGTATCCGTCGATCTCAACCAGCATTTCGACGTCCACTCGCGGACCTTCGAACTCGACTGTGACATCGATCTCGCTGACCGTATCCAGATATCTCACGAGTTTTTCGGACTTACGGGTGATGTACTCGCGCAGTTCCGGTCGGATACTGCCATGTCGACAGGTAATTGCCACCTGCATTCCAACTTCCTTCCACCCAGTAAGACAGTTCGCACGGTACGGCGAATACAACTCTGCCGCTCTCAGACGTCCCGCGGTGATCCAATCCTGCGCAGTCTAGTGCTCGCCGCCAGCCAAGAAAAGCGCCGCGCCGCGGTTCTTCGGGCGGAGAAGCCACTGTTGACTGCTGTCCCGCCGCTCCGTCGGCGGGGATTCTGGTCTCGCACGCCGCGAGATCATTTCAGTGTCCGAGAAGTGAATGCCAGCCGACGGAGCGGCTGGTCAACAGTAAACCTCAGCCGGCCACTCAGTATTCCCGCCGCTGTCGCGAGCTCGGGATGCGCATCTGTTTCCGGTATTTCGTGATCGTGCGCCGGGCCAGTGTAATCCCCTGGGCGGCTAAGGCATCGACCAGTGCGTCGTCACTCAGCGGGTCTTTCTTGTCTTCGCCGTCGATCAGTTCCTGCAGCTTGATCCGGATTGTGTCCCATGCGACCTCTTCGCCGCTGGCCGACTGAGTGCCTCCGCCGAAGAATCGCTTCAGCGGAAAGAGTCCGCGGGCCGTCTGAATCCACTTCTCATCGACCGCTCGTGAAACCGTCGTCACGTGAACGCCGACACGGTCGGCAATCTGCTGCATCTTCAGCGGCTGGATGTACTCGGGACCGTTTTCGAGAAATTCGGTCTGCTTGTCGACGATGGCCTGAGCCACCCGCCGCAAGGTGCTGT
>JANNGQ010000858.1:0-2440 GCA_031403975.1 Planctomycetota bacterium | reverse complement strand
CCTATGATTTTCTGTTCATCGAAAACATCGGCAACCTGGTCTGTCCTGCGTCACATGATCTCGGCGAGCACCTTTCGCGTTGTCGTTCTGAGCACGACAGAGGGTGATGACAAGCCCGGTAAGTATCCGAAGATGTTCCGCACCAGCCAGGCAATGATCATCAGCAAGTCTGACCTGCTGCCGTACGTTCCTTTTTCGGTCGACGCTGCGATCAGGGATGCACGATTGATCCAGCCGGACATCGCGACAATCCTCACCAGCGGACTGCGGGACGTGGGCCTCATGGAATGGTGCCAGTTTCTGGAAGACGCTCGCGCGGCAATGCTGGCTGCCCGGGATTCTCAAACGGCGGAGCCTCTTGCCGTTTCGCAGAGAGGTACCATATGACGGCGGCATCTGATTCCGGGAGAAACGACGGCTGGAATGCGGCCGCAGCAATGCTGACACGTGCAATCGCGGTCAAGCCCGCTCATCCGGTCTCTGGTCAAATTCCCCCGCTGCTTCAGAGGGGACGGGAAAGTCCGGTCGTTGTCGGTACAACGGTGATCGCACAGCAACTGCTGCTTCAGGGGCGAGTTCAGGGACTCGGTGTTCGTCCAGCAGTGGCGCGCCTTGCTTCTCGCCTGAAACTCAGTGGATTTGTCTCGAACACATCGGATGGCGTGGTGATTCACCTCGAAGGAACATCGGAGGCGATCGCTGCGTTTCGAGCACGTCTGCGGTCGGAGTTGCCGGCACTCGCGGATTACAGTGTGGGGCACGTACTCAGCGTACTGCCTGGTGGCTACAGGAACTTCGACATCAGGACAACATCGGATTCCGGCCCCACGGCGGCTGACGTTCCAGTTGACCTGGCGATGTGCCGGGAATGTGCACGGGAACTTTCGGATCACACCGATCGTCGGTTTGGCTATGCGTTCTGCAGCTGCACTGATTGCGGCCCGAGATACAGCATTGTCGGCTCAATGCCGTTTGAACGACACAAGACTTCGATGACTGCCTTTGCTCTGTGTGACTCGTGCTGTCAGGAATTCCGCGACAGTGAAGACCGCCGGTTTCATGCGCAAACGACAGCATGCAGGAGTTGCGGGCCCGAGGTGTGGATTGAATCACCATCCTCGACGGAGCGCAGGACCGGACCTGACGCCATCGCCTCGGCTGCAGAACTTATCCGATCCGGTGGAATCCTTGGTCTGAAGGGACTCGGTGGATATCAGCTGTTCTGTGACGCAGCCAACGAAGCCGTTGTCCGGCGTCTGCGCGAGAAAAAGCTGCGCCCCTCGAAACCCCTGGCGGTGATGATCTCATCCTGCACTGACATCTCACGACCGATGACCGAAGCAGAACGAACGGCCTTTTCTTCGCCGGCAAATCCGATCCTGATTCTGGAGCATGCCTGCATACCGTCCATTGCCGCGGGCGTGAACCCGGGAATGCGCTCGCTGGGCGTCTTTCTGCCGACAACGCCGTTACATGCATTGTTGATGAATGAACTGCGACGGCCGCTGGTCGTCACCAGCGGCAACCGAGATTCTCAACCCCTGGCGTTTGAAGACACAGAAGCACGAACAATCATCAGCACATTGGCTGATGGCGGACTGCATCATGACAGGATCATTGAGCGGCCTGTCGACGACAGTGTGGTTCGCGTGATTGATGGTCGGGCAGTGACCATCCGGGCGGCAAGGGGAATAGCCCCGCTGCGACTGCCGTTGAGGACGAGTCACTCCATCCTTGCAGTTGGCGGCCAGCAAAAAGTGGCCTGTGCTGTCTCGAACACCCGGCAGGTAGTTCTGGGACCACACATCGGTGACATGTCCTCTCTGGCGGCGCGTCAACGATTTGTCGAGCAGACAGAGGCGCTGCAGCAACTCTATGACACTGAACCAGACATTATTGCGCATGATCTGCATCCGGACTACTTCACGACTCGATGGGCGGCCGGGCAGGGACGTCGGACAATCGGAGTTCAACACCACCATGCCCATATTGTTTCAGGAATGCTGGAGCATGGCCTGATGGAACAGGACGTTCTGGGCATTGCCTTTGACGGCACCGGTTACGGAACAGATGGCACCGTCTGGGGCGGAGAGTTTCTTCTGGCGTCAAAAACAGACTTTCGGCGAGTCGCCTCGCTGTTGCCGTTCTTCCTGCCCGGCGGCGACGCGGCAATTCGCCAACCGTGGCGAGTTGCCGTGTCGTTGCTCACTGCCGCAATGCCGGATGTCACGCCCGGGCAGATTGCGGCACTGCTGATTCATCGAGATGGATACACACGACCATCGCTGGTTCAGATTCATCAGGTGCAGCAGTTGATCGGCTCAGGCTCGGGCACGGTCACCAGCAGCATGGGACGCCTCTTCGATGGACCGCCGGCCATGGCCTATCGCACGCTCACGGAGTTCCTCGACCGCGTCGAGCGGGCGGGGGAGCTGGCTCG
>JANNGQ010000857.1:0-1691 GCA_031403975.1 Planctomycetota bacterium | reverse complement strand
GCTTGAACTCATAATCGTACCTGTTGGTCCAACCGCCCATCAGGTCGTCGGCGACCACGAGGCCGATCTTGAATTCCCCTGGAACGTCGGCAAGTGCCGCCGAGGCGTCCGCCGCTGCCTGCGCTCCAACGCCGTCGGCGTCCAGTGTGAGCAGCACATCCAACAGAGTCGTCACATGATCCCTGCCCATCGGGTTCATGATCAAGAGCGGCGGATACTCAAGGCCGTCCTGGTTCAATGTCGTGCGGAGGTATTGCTGAAAGCGCGCGTAATTGCGCGGTAGGCCGTGAAGCGTGCGCTGGATCTGCAACAGTGGTACAAACTCAAGTTTCATGATCAGTGCCGAAGTCGGGCCGCCGCACAGATTGTCATTTGCCGATGGAAAGACCGCATTGATTGCATGTTGTTTCTCCCGGAACTCAGACGTCACACAAGGGGATGATTCTGCTGTCCGAACGCAGCAACTGCCCGAGCGTCATGCGTGAAAACGCTGCTTCCGTTGCCGCGTAGGCCTTATCCAACTCCTTGTGCAGCGGACAAAGACTGGTGTGAGATGGCAAACCCAGCGGGCAGTGACGGATTCGTTCCAGCGGAGCAACCGCGTTGATAACGTCGAGGATTGTGATTTCATCTGCCGACCGCGCCAGCGTGTAACCGCCTCCCGGCCCTGATCTCGAACAAACCAGCCTGGCCCGGACTAAGTCCTGAAGAACCTTGTGCAGATAGCGGCGTGGGACCTTTGTCTGTTCGCACAGGAGGTCGGCCGACTCGGCTTGCCCCGCATCGCCGGCAAGACACGCCGCCGTACGGAGCGCATATTCAGCAGTTTTCGACAACATCACGGTTCCTCTTTCAAGAGAATCGCCAGATTCTACACCTTGACATACAGAATTCAATCGATAACCTTGATGGAGCGTGTGTGAAAACGTCATTGTCTGGATCCACCAGCCTCAGAGGAGTCACCGATGCGAGTTCCCGGTTTACTGAAGTTCGCATTTGCGGCCGCATCTGTTCTGCTGACAGGAGGTCTTTGGGCGGACGACGAATTTGAACGCGAACCAATTCTGTACAGTCAGAGCACACCGGAGAACCGCATCTCCAGACTGCAGCAACGGCTTGATCAAGGCGAGCTGACATTCACTCATGAAGGTGATAAGAGTTATCTGCCATCACTGCTGAAGGCTCTTGATATTTCCGTTGAGTCCCAGATGCTGGTCTTCTCCAAAACCAGCCTGCAGATGCGCCGGATTTCACCGAGGACGCCACGTGCGATTTACTTCAATGATGATGTTTACGTGGGCTTCTGTCAGTCCGGCGAACTTCTCGAAATCTCCGAAGTGGATGCTCAGCTCGGAACAGTCTTCTATACTCTGAATCAGCAGGAAAACGAGAAGCCTCAGTTTCAGCGGCGGAATGACAACTGTCTGGTCTGTCACAGTTCTTCCCGCACGGAAGGCGTGCCCGGACATCTCGTGCGTTCGTTGTATGTTGATGCCAGTGGCCAGCCAATGCTGTCAGCCGGAAGTCGGATGGTCGATCACACGACTCCCATCGAGCAACGCTGGGGCGGCTGGTATGTCACCGGCACACACGGATTGCAGAAGCATCTGGGAAATCTGATCGTCCGGGGACGCGACGTGGAAGAGCCTGTGGATAATTCCGCCGGGCAGAACGTCACGGAACTCAAAGAT
>JANNGQ010000856.1:0-3107 GCA_031403975.1 Planctomycetota bacterium | reverse complement strand
AAGTTGCATGAGTTGAGTGCGTTGCTCCCGGAGTTCTCTGGGAGCGTGATCGCGATCGCTGGCCGCGAGCCATCGCCCGTCCGTCTTCTCATGCACCGTCGTATACCGGCTGTCGACGCAGTCCTGATGATTCGCACAAGTGAAGCTGGTGGTCCCGTCTTCGACTGCGACACCGGCACTGATGAACCGGATTGAGTCCACAGTCATCTCCAGCCTGCAATCGGGGTTTTCGGCGAAGAGTTCCGTGAACGACTGTTCGATCGCGGCGCGCCCCTCAACAACCGTCCCTGACTCATCGACATATTCGGCGTTGCTCGCGAAGTGAGCTGCGGCCGCCGTGGCATCACCGTCTGCATAGGCTTTCGCGAATGAGTCAACCGTCAGGCGGATCGCCGCTTCATCGGCTGCCTGTTGTTCGTCGATCGGCGCGCTGGCAGCTGCCTGAATGGCGGGGACGACACTCGTTTTTGAATCGTCGTTTTCCGACTGCCCGGCATCGGGATTCCGGGTCACTGGCGTCTCGGTCTTTGTCGTCGGCTGAACACTTGCCTGATGGGGCGGCTTCGAAACGGCCTGATTGTCCTCTCCACTGAAAAAACCGACCACGACCATAAGACCGGCACTGAAAAGTAGTATAATCGATCGCATATCGCTGCCTCACTGCCACCGTCTGAAACGGCCCTTGTGTAGATAGTTGTGTTACTGAATCAGCACTCATCGAACTGATCACTTCTTCAGGACACTCGGCCGGGCATCCCGCCGCTCTGGATTCGTTCCCATATTTCAAGGCGATGCACGGGAACGTCGGCTGGTGCTTCAATGCCCAGCCTCACGCGGCCGTGATTGATCTCCAGGACTGTGATTTTCATCAGCCGTTCGAGGCTGTCCATGCCTCCCACGACGACGGCCTCCCGCGATTTCCTCGATAAAACCAGCATGATTGAGCCTCCTCTTTCTTGTTGTCGCTGTTCTGGAATCGGGTGACCTCAAAGTATGACGGGCGTGTCTGGTTTCAGCAGAAATACCTGCACCGTGGTGCCGGTCGTAAACGCATGCACAATGGCCCCGGTCATCGGCTCGACTTCCGCTGTCGCTTCACGGACCTGCCTGCCGGTGATTCGTTTGATTTCCAGCGCCAGCGATTCGGCAGCTGACGCAAACAGCTGGCGGTGATACTCCTGCACTTTCGCCGCTCCGTCCGGATTCCTTGAAAGCGCCTTTTCCGCAGCCGTCAATGCTTCATGCAGCGTGATGACCAGTGTGTCTTCGCTCAGAACCACTGACACTGCTTTGGGACTATGCCCCGTACTCTGATGCTGAAAATCGCAGGCAGCTCTGGCAATCTGTTCAGCGATGGTTCCAGTCGGCCCGTCGTCAGAATCGCAAATGCAGTCGAGAGTTGTTGTTTTTGTGTCCATTGAATTGCCCTCTGGCGATCGCCAGCGTTGCGCCGCCACAACAACAAAAAAAGCCGACGCAGTGAAGTCCCTGAAGGAATTCACCACGTCGGCTTTCTCTATTGCACTCGGAAGAGGCAATAAAAAAACCGACGTGGAAAAACCCACTGAAGGATTTCACTGCGTCGGCTTACTCAGTATCGCGCCCACCTGCATCAGCAGGCTTGCGCTCTATTCAGTCGTCCGAAAATCATCTTGCCGCGAAGCATGCGTTTAAACGCACACCGCGACTCGATGTTCGTTTATAGCGTTGAAGATGCAGAATGCAATCCACTCTCCAGCATTCTTTCTGAATTGAGCGGATGTGAGTCATACAGACTGTATCGAACAACGGCCTGCGACTCGGTCGTCACACTCGAGCATCGCAGGCATTCCAAGGCGCTTTCGAGCTGACTGCTTTTTCGAAGAGCCCTAGATCGCCAGACAGTCGTTCCCGGCAGCGATGAGTCGCTGTTACAAGAATTCAACTGTCTCAGCCTTGCTGGAATTCCGCACGGACTGCCGACAACATAGGCGATCGTCGTTGCTCGTCTGGAATCTCCGTCAGTACCGGACATCGACACGATCCACAAAAACGATCAATGTATCGCAGAGCCCCTAATGCCCCGGATTGGGGCGGCAAATTGACCCAGGCGTTTGTGAATTTGTGCGGATTCTGACGACGGTGTTCGCGAAATCAGTCGTAGCGGTGAATCACACGATGCCGGTTCTCAAGTTGCCGCTCCGGTTGTGCCGTTGAATGTGACAACGCCCACGAACAACGATTGCCACGGAAAAAGCCTGGTGGTCGGAATGATTCCTGGTTTCCACGCGAGTCGTAGTCGTTCCGTTCTTAGCAGTGTCCTTTGGCGGAACTGTTTGAGGCGTCGCGCATACAACCACCGCGTACTCGCAGAAAGGAACAGGACATGAACTTCATTTCGGAGTTGAATTCGATGAGATCAGCAGTCGGAATGTTATTCGTTGTCCTCGCCTCGAACGCCAGTCCGCTCGCGATGGGACAAGATGGGGAGCAGCCGTCGGAGGCGAGCGTTCGCCGGTCTGATCCGACTGAGCACCGCGTATTCCTCTCGGTTGCACAAGAAGAGTACGGCAACATCGTTCGGCCTGAAGACCGCTTGCAGCGGTATACCACGCCGTCAACCACGGTGTCGCTGGACGATGGCCTCGACGGATATTTCCGTCGGACTTTTGACGAGGGTCGCGACGGCTATTTCCGTACCGTTGGCAATCATGGTCTCGACGAATGTTGCCAGCCATTTTGTGACAACCCATGCCCTTGTGTGTACGGCCAGGTCGAGGCTCTGTTCCTGATGCGGCATCCTCAGTTCAACCGGCAGCCGATCGTGGTCGACCCCAACACCAACTCGACGTTCCTGTCGACTTCGGATCTCGATTACAACTACGATCCCGGCCTGCGGGCGACGTTTGGCGCGCGGATTTGCGGGAATCGCGCCTTGGAATTTACGTATTTCGGACTCTTTGACGGCGATGCGTCTGCGACGGTCGTACGGCCCGATCCCAATACGTTCCTGATTTTCCCGAATAACCTCGTTGGTAATGTCTTTGTCGACATGGAGAGAGTTCGGGTCAATTATTCTTCCTGGTTAAACAGCTTCGAGCACCGCCATTTCGTGGTGGACTTCCGCC
>JANNGQ010000855.1:0-5125 GCA_031403975.1 Planctomycetota bacterium | reverse complement strand
AGCTGAGGGAAGACTCAGCTCATTCCTCTCTGTTCGAAACGTTTGTCTGTTAAGTGATCTGCCGGAAGCGACTGGAGTCGGTGGACTGTTCGTTCGTTTCTATCAACTGGAATGACAACGTTCCCCCATCGCGAAGATGAGGTACTGCTCCAAACACCTGTGGAGAATCACAGCACGCGAAGTGAATCGCGCGGCCTGCCGCAGAACGAACATCGGTGATGCAGAGGTAGAGCGTTCTGGCAAGCAGGTCAATCCCCGCGTAGAATGCGTGCGCGTTCTTGTAGAATCTCATTATGGTCTCCAGCGTGAAGAAGAGTCGCGAGCCCGCAACCTGTGAGGGCAAACACTCAGGTCAACATCAGGACACGCCTCAACGGATCGCAGAGGCCATAATGAGTATCAAAAAGATGCAGCCGAGTTGCCGATGAGCTGCGCACACATTGGAAAATCAGTCGCGGCAACCGGCTGATCTTGTTCGTTCGGTGGCGGAGGCGCGCTACGATGCTGATCCGCATTACTGGGCGTGCTGAAGTCGTTGGAGCTGAGGGGATGCCCGTCACCGGGGGCCGGGTCATCCAGAAGTTGGACGGCGCCGAGGCCGATGATCTCTGCAGCCTCGACCTCAGCGACCGCCTTGCCGACCTCGGTATCCTGGGAGGCATTGTCAAGCTCACGTACGACAAGTGCGAGAGCCGATTTCTCGTGGTCACCGAGTACACGTCGCCGGTCAAGTTGACATCAGCCGAGTTGAAGCGACTGACGCGGGAAACGGCCGAGCAATGGAGTGACGGAGTTGGGGAAGGGGGGTTCGACATGTTGGCGGAGCGGCTGAATGTCGCGATCGATCTGTCGATTGACGACGAAGAGGATCTGAAAACGGAGCAGATCAACGACGGAAAGTCGGCCCCGAGAGTTAAGACGGACCTCGCGAAGAGCGCCCGTAAGGGCGACCTGGCGGCGGTGAGGCAGCACCTCGACACGGGGGCGGACATGGAGGCACGTATGCAGGGGTGCACCGCCCTGCACTGGGCGGTCCTTTACGGCCGGGTCGAGGTGGTTGCGGAGCTGATCGCGCGCGGGGCCAACTTGACAGCGCGCGACCCCGTGGGCGAAGACTCGCTCATGTTGGCCGCCCAGAGCCATCGGATGAGCGACGCGACCTCCGCCCGAATTGCGAAAATCCTCCTCGAACGGGGCGTATCCGTGCATGGCCCGCGGGGTCCGGACGCGGACCCCAGGCTTGGTCAGACCACCCCGTTGCTCATAGCCCGTCAGCATAACCGCAGCAAACTGGCGGCCGTGCTTGAGGAGTTTGGGGCGGTCGGGTAGGCGGCAACATGCGCGCCGAACCAACGGCTGAATCGGGATAGGGGTCCGCCTTGCGGCTGAACCCCTCCCACACCACCCGGCGTGCGGGTCCGCACCGGGCGGTTCAGATCTTTCGCGGTGAGTGTCTGCCAGACTTTTATGAGGCTCACCTGACGGCCACCTTCTCCCCCGAGGCGGGGGTGAAGGGACACGGCGCACACGATGTCGATTGGGCCGGATCGGCTCCTGATCACTACTCGCTCGGGTTTCCGGCCCGGCGGCGGAAGGTGTGTCGGCTGAAGGGTTCAAATGAATCGGTCTCGTGGAAGTACATGTAGTGACTGATCGTGATTGTACTTCGGTGGATTTCGATCAGATTCAGCGAGTTCTTTTCCGCTTCGCGGCCTCGCCCTCGCCGCGAGGTTGTGGTGCCGCTCTGCACAATGATGATTCCCCGATCCCGATGCGCGCCGGGGTAAAAATCCAGTGAATTCCCGACGTAGGCGCGATGCAGATGTCCGCCGAGAATCATTTCCACTTTGAGGTCAGCAAAACGCTCCATCGCGCGTCTGGCCCTGGGCATGATGCTGTCCTTCAGATAATCCGGCGCCGGTGCAAAGTGATGATGCGCGACGACAATGCGGATCGCATCCGGCGGGGCATCCTGAAAAACTTGTTCGCAGTCATCGAGCTGCGACTTGAAGATGCGGCCGTTGCTGATCGCCGAATGCGGGGCCGTCGAATCAAGGCCGGCAATGATCGCCTGTTTGATCCTGAGCACGGGATTCAGATCCGGCGAAATGATTTCTTTGTAAAGGCCGTGCGGATTGACAATGCGTTCGAAGATCCGATACAGCGGTACGTCATGGTTTCCCGGAATCACCAGCCGCGGCACCTGCGGAAGGCGAGACATGAACAGCCTCGCGGCTTCAAACTGCTGCCGTTTCGCGCGTTGAGTCAGATCGCCGCTGATGATGACCGCGTCCGGCTTCAGTTGCGGCGCAATGCGAAGTGCAGCCTCGCCGACTCTCTCGACAAAGGGAGGCCCGAAATGCAGGTCTGATATTTGCAACAGCGTCAGTTGTGTCTCTTCAGAACCATTCACTGTTCGATGGCTTTCACGAATGCGGGACGGGCTTCCATCTCTGTTCCGGAGCTGTGAACATACGACCAGGCAAAGCCATCCGTCACAGTTTTGTTGATCAGGCATTGACCAGTTCAGAGGACCAATCGCCGTGAAAGGAATTCATCAGCGAATCCTGGCGACTCTTGTCGTAGTTGCCATCATAACAACTTCAGGACTTCTGGCTCAGCGGTACACGTCACTTGACTGGCTCGTCGATCATGAAACGAGCCTTCGAGAGTATGTTCAAATATACCCGATTCAGGCCTGGCTCATCGGGTTCCTTGTCTACGCCTGCCTTTCTCTGATTCCCGGGACGCCGGGGAAATCCGTAGTCTGTGGATGGCTATTTGGTTTCTGGGCAGCCACGCTGATGGTCGATACGGCATTGACCATCGCAGCAATGGTCACGTTTTTTGCCAGCCGTTTCCTCTTTCGCGAAGCGATTGAAGCGAGTTTCGGAATCCATGTGGCCCACCTGAAACGGAAACTGGAATCCAGTGCCGGATTCTATCTGCTGACGCTGCGACTGATGCATGCTCCGTTCAGCCTTGTGAACTACTCGGCCGGCGCAACAGCGATCGTGCCGACAGGTACGTTCTGGTGGACGACCCAGCTGGGGCTTCTGCCCGGAACGATGGTCTTTACTTTTGCGGGGACTCGAATTCCAGCGTTGTCGACGATCGCGGAACGAGGCATTCTCGCACTGCTCGACTATCCTCTCATGGCCGCGCTGCTTGCGACGGCGCTGTTGCCTGTGATTGGACGGTATCTCGCCACTGTCGTGAAACGACGAATGGCGAAGCGGCGCAGTGTTTGCGTTGCCGGGAACGACGAGGACCTTCAAGTGGTGACGCATGTTCGCGGTTAATTCTTCGCTGCTTTGGGCGATTGTCGCCGTATTTGCCGCGCTCATCATCGGCACACTTGTGCGGATTGTCGCGCTTCGCGGGGCGGCGGCGGATTTGATGAACTCGCGACTCAGCAGTCTCAGAACATGGTGGATTCTTGCCAGTTTGCTGGCAGTAGCTGTGGTGTTCGACAAGGTCGGAGTTCTGATTCTGCTGGCCGTTGCCGCTGCACTCAGTCTGCGGGAGTTTTTCAATCTTATCGGCCGGGAGACAACGGGAAGGCCGACAATTATCGCGGTGTCTGCCTTCATCCCGATCTACTACCTTGTGATGTTGAGCGGACACCACGAACTTGTGCTCCAGACAGCTCCGGTGGTTTTTCTGATGATGCTGGGCGGAATCAGATCATGGCTCGGATTGACCGAGGGCTATATCCGGACCACAGCAGCAATGTTCTGGGGTTTGATGTTGTTCGTGTACTGTCCGTCACATTCCTATCTGCTGTTTGAACTTTCGACTGATGCTGAGCCACAAGTCGGTCGGGTGGGCTGGTTCCTGTTTCTCGTGATTCTGACAGAAACCAACGACATCATGCAGGCGATCACTGGACGCCGGTTCGGGCGCACGAAGATCGTTCCTCGCGTGTCACCGAACAAGTCGCTTGAGGGTCTGCTGGGGGGGACGGCCGTCACAATCGTGCTGGCGGTCGCCACAGCACCATGGCTGACTGGTCTGACACAAGGGCGTTCGTTCAGCAGAGGGATTCTGGTTTCGGCTGCTGCCGGATTTCTGATTTCCCTGTCTGGATTCCTGGGCGACATCAATAAATCGGGAATCAAACGGGATCTGGGTGTGAAAGATTCAGGCAGGTTGCTGCCTGGTCAGGGTGGTATGATGGACCGCATCGACAGTCTGACGTTTACAGCACCCGTATTCTATTACTTTGTTCGCGCTGTGATGTGATCCGTCGCGACGCTCGCGATTCGTCCGAACTCTGGCGAAGCCGAATATTTTGATCCGGAAACTGCAGCCTCGCAATGAACAACACTGACAATGAAAACGTGAGAGATCAATTGACGACAGATTCCACGACAGATTCCGCCGCGAGCCGTTCGTTTCGCGATCGGATCGTTACGATTCCCAACATCATCTGTGCTTTCCGGCTGGTGGCTTCTATTTCGCTGTTCGGCTTTGCCCTCACAGACAATCCTCGCCTGTTCGTCGGACTGTTCACCATATTGAGTCTGAGTGACTGGGTCGACGGCAGGATTGCGCGGTGGCTGAACCAGCAATCGGATTTCGGAGCTCGCTTCGACAGTCTTGCTGACTCAGTGCTGTACGCAGCATTGTTTTTCGGAATTGGATGGTTGCGGTCGGACATCCTGAGAGCCGAAGCCGTCTGGTGGGTCACCGCCTTTCTGAGCTACCTACTGACGACCTCCGCGGGACTCTGGAAACATGGAGCAATCCCTGCTTATCACACCTACGGCGCGAAGGCGACACAATGGCTGATTCTCGTCGGCGCGATTTGCCTGCTCCTGGATTACTCTGTCTGGCCCTTCCGAATCGCAATGCTCGGAACAACGCTTACGAACCTTGAAGCGACGGCCATCACATGGCAGTTGAAAGAGCGGCGAACCGATGTCCTGACGATTCTGCATTTACGTCCATGGCGCACAGATCGTCAGCGATAATCTACAGCGAAGCGAAGTGGCGGCTTCAATCTTCGACGCAAGTGTTCGGTTCATATGATGGGTTGTTAGCGTGGCACGATGCGGGCGAAGCGGCCTAACTCCGCGCTCACCACTTTTTCCGCCACAAACGGATCGTCATTCACCCCGCT
>JANNGQ010000854.1:0-10091 GCA_031403975.1 Planctomycetota bacterium | reverse complement strand
ACATCAAACACGTTTTGAAGATCAGCGAACACAACATCCTGTTCGGCCAGTTCGGGCAGGTTCTCAGTGAAGAGTCGAGCGAATTCAGAATTGGCTTTATCCGCCTTTCCCGTCGTCTGGCGACTGCCATCGTTCCCGACAAGTTGATTTTCGGACTGACACTGAACGGCCTGACCCGAGAATTCAAATGCCTGGTGGTTTGGGGCCACCTGAATTGCGTCGTAACCAACCGTCATCCACCACCGCAGGGCATCCATGGCGGAGCCTCTGCGTTCTTCGCGACTGACGAGATCGAAATAGCTCTTCATTCCGACTGAGCCTTCACGCTCACCGATGCCGATCCTTTTCATCTGATAGTCGGCGTCCACGATGACACTCGCGACTCGGGAATCTTCCGGGACGCCCTGCACGATGACGTTTTGAAGTCCCAACATTTCTTCCAGCTTTTCGGTAAACTTGCGGACGTTGCCGGCGGAGAGCTGATTGTTCTGCGCGGCCAGTTGTTTGACGGCCTTGACCTGTTCCGGTTTAGGATCGATCGAGCACATGAAGAATCCTGTGCCGCCTGACGAAAACGTACGACTGAGCGTGACAAGATCATCCAGCTTCAGCGTCGGACGGTTATCGTTCAGTCCGATCGTGCGCCCGTTCTCGTCGATCTTCCAGTCACCAGCGGGCCCTCCGATGACGACGTCACCGGTTTCGGGATAAACGAACAGGAAACGGACTTCAGTCAAACCAGCGAGACAGGCCACGTCTTCGGGGACTTCTTTGCCAGCGTCGATCAGCGATTTGACATGCTGCTCAAGCCGCGGCAGGGACACCAGACGAAGACCCGAAGCCTCGCGAACGTCGTCATTTCGATTCGCAGTCCGAGCCAGCTCGGCGGCGTTCATCAGTCGGGAATCATCCGTCGCAATCGACATCGCTCCGAAGACCGCGGGAACTCCGACAAAGACTCCCTGAATAAACGGAGTCATCGTTCCGATTTCGTCGCCGTTCTCAACCCACAGAGCCGGGGGCGCCGTCTGTTCCCGGATCAGCAGCATCAGCTGAGTAAAGTCCGCCTGACTTCCGCCGCCAGCCTGCAACTGAGATCCCGCCTGCTGAGCCCTTGCGGCAGTTTCACGGTCACCAACCACCAGCGCGGCATCTTCAAGTATCTCGGCGGCTTTTCTGAAATCGCCCTGTTCTGCGGCAAGGCGGGCTTCCATTCGCAGTTTGGCTGTCTGGACCAGCGGGTTGACAGGCGGTTGAGCCACATCATCACCCGCCAGGCTGACTCCCTGAGCCGAGAGCACGGCCAGGCCGCAGACAAAGTTCAGGCCTTTGCGGAACCAAGGGCCGGATCGAAAGGGCGAACGAGAAGTTTCCGATTGGAACAGAGGCATCTGCATGACCCTAAAAAGTCTGAAGAAGCTCGGGTGAGCACCGAAACTCGAGTCCGGAACAGCTCACGTCGCGCAACGCTCCGCGGACGGCAGAGAAAACCTTTGTCTAGGATCGTCGTGCGCTCACGCAGCGTCAAGAAGATTCCTCCAAATCACCGACACGCCTGTTGTCCTGCCTGCACTGGAAATTCCTGCGGAATCGACTAGACCAATTGTAGTGTCCTGAGAATCGTCGAGGAACGCACAATTCCGTTTTCACTCAATTACACGTCCCGCCTCATGCCCGAACTTCCTGAAGTCGAAACCATGGTCCGCGGCATTCGTCGCGAATGTCAGGATCGAGTCGTCGATCATCTGGAATTCGTGCGCACGAAGTGCCGGCCGATTCCGGTTTCGCCCAGCCGCAGCCATGTCCGGAAAGCCGTTGCAGGACGCTCAATTGTCAGAATCTGGCGGCTCGCAAAGCGGATCGTGCTCGAACTCGATACCGCCTCATCGATGATCATCGAGCCAAGAATGACCGGTTTGATGCTCATTTCCGGGCCGCCGACGATCGAACATCGTCGAGTTGTCTGGCATTTTCATCCACAACGGTCAAAGACCGATCAGCTTGAATTCTGGGACCGAAGAGGGCTGGGAACACTCTCCGTCTGCACTCCGCAACAACTGGAATTTCTTCGAGCCGGACTGGGGCCCGATGCGCTGGAGATCGAACTGAATGACTGGCGAAAGCGGCTCAAGGCGACGACCCGCGAGATCAAGGTGGCGTTGCTAGACCAGCAGCTCGTGGCGGGCATCGGGAATATCTATGCGAGCGAGATCCTGCACGTCGCCGGGATCTCGCCGCTTCGCAATGCTTCGAAGTTAACGGGCTCGCAAGTCGGACGACTCGCCGATGCCACTCTGCACATTCTGACCGACGCGATCCGCTGCGAGGGTTCGACGCTCAGCGATGGAACGTACCGCAACGCGCTGAACAGCGACGGCGGCTACCAGAATCAACACCGCGTTTATCAGCGGGCCGGAGAATTGTGCGTGTCCTGCGGCCAGTCCTCGATCGTCAGGGTCGTACAAGCTCAAAGGGCCACATTTTATTGTCCGAAGTGTCAGCGTTGACGGGCTGACCGGAGACACTACCACACGTCTTCAATCTCACCGCTGTCGGCATGGACCAGCCGTCCGGGTCCAGTCCATTCGGGCGGATGCTGCATCATCCGCAGCCATACGGAAAACCCGCGGGCGAACCCTTCAAATGAGAGGTGATTCCCCAGTTCATCGTCGTCCGCAATCTTCTCGGCCTGCCAATAAGTCGTGGGCTGAGAATCAAAAGCCGCACAGACAGCGGGAATGTCGATCTGCAGTCCGGCCGGAATCTGCCTGCCGTCAGCGATGCCGCCGCAGACTTCCGTTCTGGAGACAAACAGTGAGATTTCCCACACGTCGGAGTCGAAATCATGATAGAAGTGACATCCTACGGGCGCACACAACTTGCGATCAACAATGCCGCGCACGACATCGTTGACGAACCAGCGCACCCATGCGGGTGGGATCGTCGCCTGCAGGGGAGGATTCGTCATCAGGGACAACCTTCAGTCTGGGCGGACGTGAAACAATCGCTCGCCTGGCTGATCGCAGGAACATTTGGGTGAGGAGTTTGCGGAAGCAGGAAATTACCCAACAGCAAATGTTGCGCCTGCGATACGGATCGCAGATTCTCCCCGGAACGCCCTTGAGGTCTTTAACGTTCCTGCGTTTAGTGTTCAGAGTTCTTGACACGGCGGTGATGCAGAATGACAACATACTGCGACACGTTTTTGCAATCGAGAGTTCCGTGGGAGCCACTTACGGAACGTACCGGAATCGCGCGGGAGCAGATGATGAATCCCTTGCTGACACGTATGGACACCGATCGCCGACAAAGCGTGATGCTCAGCGGACTGCTCATGATCGCCGTCTGCGCCATGCCGCAGGTGACGGTGGCACAGAATCCGGACGAGACCGCAACATCATTTCATGACCGCGTTGTCGATCCCGTGACTCTGAAGGACGGGACAAAGTTGTGGGGTTCAGCGACCAGTGACAAACCGGCAACTCTGCTGGTTCGTTCAGAATGGCTGAAGAGCCGGTGTGCAGAATTCTATGCGTCAGAGATTCAACCTCATCTGCAGAAGGAAAGGCAACAGTCGGCGGACGGCCTGATACGACTTCTGCGGAAGGACATCGAACGCCTCGAAGGTCTTATCGAAAGAGATCCGCAGCGCATCGGGCTGTTGGAGGAGATCATCATGCGGCTGGAACCGGGTGAAGACGACTCACCGGGATTTGTGCTGATTGAGATTCCGAAAGCCCGGCTTCGACGGATGGATGTTCAGCCGCCCGCCCGGAAGGAGCTTTGTCGCCTGGCGATTCTGAATGATGTGGCTGATTTTGAAGATCTCTCCTCCAAAGCAGTCACCGCGCGACTGCAAGCGATCCCGCAACATCTTCGCCGCACGGTACCTCCGGCTCCGTCAGATGACGGAATGACACGCGATTGCATCCTGGCAGCCGTCGACGTGCAGCTCGGAACGGCCACACGACTTGTGCTTTCCGGAGATACCGTGATCGATGAATCCGCACAGTCTGATCCAGCAGCACTGTTGAGTTCGATGCTCGGTCAGAATCTGCAGAGTACGCTGAGCCGACTTTTCGATGAAGGCACCCCTCAGCCAGCTCCGGGTCGTTCAGCAGACAAGCTGCCCGCTTCCGCGAGTCGTATGGCGGATGCGCAGAAACGATCTACGATTGTACTGTCCGAATTTGATTTTGATCTGACCGGCGGGACTGCGACCGTTCATCGTCGTTTGTTTCACAAAAACCAGGAGGGGCAATGGAAGCTCGTGCTGGCTGCGAGTGAAGATTCCAGTACCGCAGCGCTGAAACCCGGCCAGGCCGATGCACTGGCGAACAATCCTCAGGTGCAGGAGATCGCTGCAGCAGTGGACGCGCTCGGCATCAGCAAGGAGCAGCTGTCGACCGCTGTTCAATTGGGAGCGGTGGTACAGGATGCGCTCGGTCAGGCCGAGCAGTCGTTTCAGAATTCGATTCTGGACATCATCGGCGCCAGGACTGCCGTACGCAGTCAGCCGATCCCCACAATTCGCCTTGCGGAAAACCCACCGGCTGAGAAGGATCCATAGCAGAATGGGTGTAGCGGAACTCGTGAGAGTTCCGGCCTGAAGTCTCACGACTTCAGCTACAGCCTCACGACTTCAGCTACAGTTTCGCACCTTCAGCGCACCGGTTCCCGCTACACCTATTCGGGATTCGGTCTATCGCAGCAGGCTGATGAGGACTTCGCCGACGATCGCGATCACAGCTCCCGCCATCATCCACAGCAGCGAAGCCGTGCTGAAGATCCGACGGTCCCGCCATTTCAGAAGCCGGGCGAAGACGGGTTCCTGATAAACAGAAACGGCATTCCCCAGCAGCGCAGCTTTGAGGTCGACCGCGAATTCTTCCATCTTCTGATACCGCTCCGCCGGATTCCTCTGCAGGGCTTTGACGCAGACCGCGTTCAATTCTCCGGAGACGTTTTTTTTCGGAGACACCTTAACCGGCTCGCGCGCCGGATCTTCCGCCAGCTTGCGCCGGATTTCTTTAAAACTCTTGCCGGACATGTAGCTTTCATTCGTCAGCACTTCGAACAGAATGATGCCCATGTTGTAAATATCCGTGCGTTCGTCGACGTCGCCGGTTTCGACGGCCTGTTCCGGCGACATATAGAACGGTGTTCCCTGGACGTCACCGCGTCCGGTCAGCCGGCCAGGAATTGACTGCTGCCCGCTGCGGAGCAGCTGGCTGACGTCGTCGTTGTCATCCATATCCCAGACTTTGGCCAGGCCCCAGTCCAGCACCATGATTTCGCCATAATCACCGATCATGATGTTGGCCGGCTTCATGTCACGATGGACGACGCCCTGATTGTGAGCGAACGCCAGACACTGACTGCATTGAATCAGCACATCGATCAGAAAATCCAGCGGGTATTTTTCGATCGTGTCTTTGTCGCCCTCGGCAATCCGGTCGAGGACATCGCTGAGGTCCCGGCCGCGCAGTCGCTTCATGGTAAAGTACGCATTGCCCTCGGAATCGCGGCTCAGTTCGTAGACAGGAATCGTGGCCGGATGCGGAATCTGCGCAGTGACGCGGGCTTCGCGGAGGAATCGCTTCTGATAGGTCTCCAGATTCTGAAACTGCGGCTGCAGAGTCTTGATGACCACCGTACGACCGAGGTTCTCGTCCACACAGGTCCGCAGAATGGCTTCACCACCCTGAGTCAGCGGCTGAAAATCCCGATAGCGCATGAAACCGTTCTTGACATGCTTCGGCAGGTCCTTGTCGGTCTCTGACAGAACGATATTGTCGGGCACGACTGTGTCCTCATACTTCACGCGGCCAACATTGAAACATGCGTCGCTGTACCAAATCAACCCGAAACGCCGTGAAGGATTTTTCGCAATGATACATGTGGGAATGGGTTTGTAGCCGGAGTCGTGAGACTTCGGAGTCAGCGCGTCACCCTCCGAATTCTCACGAATCCGGCTACAACGTGCGGTCACCTCCGAATTCTCACGAATCCGGCTACAACGTGCGGTCCCGGTCGGGACTCCAAACGCGCAACTTCAAAAAGCGTCCGCAATGCATTGCCTTACGAACCGTCCCGCAAGGAGGCGGATTCCCTGAACGACGGACATTCACTTTAGCGAACGGGATGGATCTGCCACAGGGAGCCAGGGGAATAGATTCGTTTGCCCCGGAATGTTGCGGGAGCCGGGATCCCGGCGTATCCTGATTGAAAGTCGGCCGGATGACTCATCGTTCGCTTCAGAGTTCCTTCCCTGCCTGCCCCCGGCCGACTTGCTGAGGATGCTGCATGGACGGCCCGTGTGTAATCAATCTGGATTCGGGACACGTTGCCCGAATCGTCGTGCCGAGTTTTCGCCGTCTTCTCAACATTGCAACGATGGCGATCGTGGCTGTCTCAGCAGCTCCGGCGATGCCACAGGAACCTGTCATTCCTTTTGTGGAAGGTCTTAGGGAACGCGGCTACTTTGACACTGCTCTGGAGTACATCGACGGGCTCGCACAGCGAACCGATCTGCCACCAGAGGCTCTCGAAGTCCTTGAATTGCAGCGAGGGCTGACGCTTCAGCAGCGGGGTTCCGCCTCGCGGGTTCCCGAGGACCGTGAACAGTATCTGTCACAGGCAGAGACGTCGCTCAAGAGATTTGTCAGCGAACATGGTCAGCATCCGCAGGCGGCACTCGCAAACTCGATGCTGGGTGAACTTCTCTTTGAGCGAGCCAGATCGTTCATCTGGCAGACCGAAGACACGGAATCGGCGGACAAGAAGCTGGAACTGCAGCAGCGGGCCCGCGCGCTGATTGACGAAGCACAGGGGATTTATCAGACGGCCAGGGACCAGTATCAGAAACAGTTCGAGACGTTTCCGAAATTCATCGAACAGTCCAAAGACGAAGAGCAGTATCAGCTGCGGCTGGAGGCAGAGGCCAGATACCTGCGAGCCTGGTTCAATCTCGTTCGCTGCACTTACGAGCGCGGACAGACTTTTGACAAGGGGACCGAAGAAAGGAACAAGACGCTGATTGCTGCATCCGAGCTGTTTGAAGCCATTCACACCAGTCGCCGCACAAACCAGATCGGACTGCACGCGCGACTGATGATGGGCAAGTGCTTCCAGGAGCAGGATGACGTCGGTCGGGCGCTGGGCATCTACAACGAAATGCTCGGCCACAAGTCCGAGAATCCGGCGGTGGAAGTCCTGCAGGGGATTGCCCTGCATTACCGCCTCATCTGCCTGAATGATCCGCAGAAGCACGACCATCAGCTTGTGGTCCAGGAGGCAACTGCCTGGCTTCAGAGCAATCGGCAGCTCGCGACCAGCCAATCCGGACTGGGCATCCTGTGGGAAAAAGCCATCGCCGAAGAGAAGCTGGCTGAAGTACGCGATCTCTCCGACAGCGACAGGCAGTCGGCACTCAGTGCCGCAGCCAACGACGCGACGCAGGTTGCAAAATACCCCGGCCCCTATCGCGAACCGGCGAACGCGATGAGCCGTCGCCTCAGGCTGCTCCTGGGCGAGAAGAATCGCGAACCCCGAAACTTCGGCGATGCATTTGAGCGCGCCCGCGGCATGATCGCTCAGATTCAGCAGCTCAGTGACGATCTTTCCAAAGCCACTGACAATACTGACCGTGCCGCAAAGAAAACCTCGTTCGACAACCACTTGACCGAAGTCGGAAGGCTGCTGCAACTGGCTCTCGATCTGAGAGATGACGACAGTGATCCGAAAGCGGTGGCTCAGTCGCGTTACCTGCTGAGTTTCGTGCTGCTGCGGCAGGGAAATGCGCTGGATGCTGTCATTCTGGCCAGTTACTGCATGGCCCATGACAGGAAAAACGATCCGGACACAGCATTGAACGCGACGGAAATCGCGATGGCCGCTGCCGTGGCGGCATGGAATCAGGCAACCTCGCGAGACCGTGATTTTGAAACACGGATGCTGAGAGACGTCTGTCAGAAAATCCTGGAACTCTATCCGCAGTCCAGCCGTGGCGGTGAAGCCAGGATGAGACTGGGGAGTGTTTACCGCACGATGAATCAGCCGCTGGAAGGAGCGAAGTGGTATCTGCAGGTTCCGGACACTGATCCGCAGTATGCCTCGGCGAAGATCAGCGCAGGGCAGTGCTACTGGGCCGCATGGACTCAGAAAGCTGCGCTCGACGCAGTCGATCCGCAGGCATCCGCGTCGTCTGCGGAAGAGATGAAGACGTGGAAGGCGGAAGCCCGCAACCTGCTGACTCAGGGCATCCAGATCACTCGCGACAAACTCGGAGCGGCCACCGCACCGACCGAAGAACTTGTCGCCGCGGAAGTGTCCCTTGCCAGCATTCTGAACCTCGATGGAGAATTCACCGTTACGATCGAACGGCTGACGTCCGGCGCAGAGAATTCCATAGCCACGGCGGTTGAGATTCCTGACGGAACCGAACGCCCTGAGGAAGGAACGCGGAGCAAGGCGTTTGCCGGACTGACCTACCGACTTCTGCTGCGAGCTTACGTCGGGATTCAGCAGATCGAACTTGCGTTACAGACGATGACGAAGCTGGAGAAAGTCGGCGGCAAGGATATCCTCGCCGCGTACACGCAGCTGGGAATCGAATTACAGGATGAACTGAAACGCCTGTCAGCCGCAGGAGAAAATGCACGACTGGCTCAGGTACGGGATTCGTTCGAGCAGTTTCTTGCCAAGGTGTACGAGTCCCGTGACAAGAGCGACTACAACTCGCTGCTGTGGATCGGGGAAACCTATTTTGGACTCGGCCAGGGAGTCTCCGGTGATCCCGCGGCTGCCGAAGGCTATTACGCGAAGGCCGGCGATGCCTATTCGGAGATCCTGAGCGGCAATCTCGCTGCTGCGGAGAACAACAACGCGGTGCGGCTGCGACTGGCACGCTGCCGTCGTCAGCAGAAACGGTTTGACGAAGGGCTGAAGATTTCCGAAGAGATACTTTCGAAGAACCCGATGGCTCTCGATGCACAGTTTGAGGCGGCCCACACACTCAGTGACTGGGGTGAGGACAGGGAACCTCCGAAACTGCTGGATTCCATTCAGGGGGTCAAAGATCCAGGCGGCAAACAACTCGTCTGGGGCTGGACAATGCTCTCCAGCCGGCTGCAGAAAATTGCCATGAAAGACCGTTCACCCGAACTGCGCGCCCGGTTGATGGATGCGCGCTATGAACTGGGAAACAGCCGGCGACGCCTGGCCAGAGTGTCATCGGCGGACAGCGACAAGCAGCTCAAATCGGCACTGAAGGAAATCGCCAGCTTCGTGCAGGTGTTTCGCGACCTGGATGATCCGACCTTCGCTCGCTTCGATCGGCTGTATCAGGACATTCAGTCAGATCTGGGTCAGTCACCCAGTCCGCTGGAACGTGCAATTTCTGTGGCAGCAGCACCGGAACTCGCGGCGACAGAGCCCCTTGCAACAGAATCGGCAGTCAAACAGGAGGTCGACCCGAAAGACAAGCCAAACGCTGCTACGACCGTCGCTCCTGTATCAGGAACCGCAACGGATTCTGAAGATCGTGGTTCAGGATGGCTGCTGCCGATCATCGTCGCAGGCATCGGCATCGGACTCGCTGCAGGTGTCGTGATGTTCCTGCGAAAGGCGAAACAGAAACCCCGAATTCCCGCCAGGTCATTCGCTCCCGCGTTTTCCGGAATCAGCATCGGACCTTCAGAAACGGAAACTGCTAAGCTCTCGGACAGCCTGAACTTTGTTGGTTCCGGAGTATCGGATTTCGCGGCGACGGGCCGAAAGACCGCTACTGCACCGGCGAAGTCTGCACCCGCGAAACCTGCCCCGGCAAGTCGTCCGGCCGTTGCCGCCTCCAATCAACCCTCAGCTGCGGAATCGCGACCGAAATCAAATCCGACGGAACCTTCGAAGGAACGGCCCGTTCGACCGCAAAACCCGGCAGCCAGTGGCGTTTCACCGGCACCAGCACCAGCTCCCAGGCCGCGACCTCGACCAGTAGCTCCGGAAGGAACTCCACCGACACTCAGAACGGATGGAACGAGTCCGGCTGCCTCAAAACAGACTCCGGCGGACGGACGACCAGCAGCAAATCC
>JANNGQ010000853.1:0-6768 GCA_031403975.1 Planctomycetota bacterium | reverse complement strand
CATGCCGCAGTGTCGGCGAATGGCCCGTCATCCCCACGACAACATCGGGTGTGCTGCCGGCCAGAATTACGGCCACCTCATCCCGGAACCGCAGACCATCGATGATACTCAAGGCCGCCGTGCGAACTGCCTCCAGCCGCGACGGAGCCACGTCGGTCGCCCGCATGCTGGCCGAATTGTCGACCACGATCACCAGCCGCCGTGCCTGCAGCAACTGCCAGGAGAAGTACGGATCAGCAATGGCCACTACAATCAGCAGCAGTAACAGCAACTGCAGGAACAGCGACAGTAAGTGCCGCAAGTGTTGCCAGATGGACCGCGGAGGTTTCTCCTCGTAGATCTGTTTCCAGAACAGATTTGTCGAAATGAGCACTCGCCGCAGCCTGACCTTGAGGATGTACAACGCAATGATCGGCAGCGCGAGGGCTACAAGTGTCAGTGCGATAGGGAGTGCAAAGGTCATTAGAAAATCGTCAGACAATTCAACGCAGAATCACAAATCCCGCCGACGGAGCGACGGGACAACAGTAGTTACCGCCCCGCTCCCGATTCTCTCATCATTCTCATGATCAGATCGTCAAACCGGATCGTCGACGGAGACTGAGTACATCCCAGTGCGTAGCTGTGGCAGTAATCACGCACTGCCACCTGGTGATCGCTGAACAATTGCCTGTAAGTCTGCAGGTTTCGCTCGGTGACCGTCACTTTGCGGACAGATTCTGTCTCCATATCAATCAGCTCTGCATCACCCAGCAGCGCCGGGTTCGCCTCCTGGGGGTCATGCAGCTGAACGACATGGACGTCGAAGCGGCGATGGCGCAGCTGATCCAGTCCTCGCTGGAAACCGTATTCATCGAAGAGGTCACTCACGACGACGGCAAGTCCGGTGCGGGTGCCCCGATGCAGTAATCCCTGTGCGGCCCACGAGAGATTTGTATCCGCACCTGACGTCGGCAGATCTTCCAGAAACTTCATGATCGGCAGGATGCGAGCTTTCCCGCGAGTCACCGGTACCTCAGCCACGATGCCGTCCGCATAGGCCAGGATCGCAATCCTGTCCAGATCCGCCAATGCGATATAGGCCAGCGCGGCGACAAGATGGCGGGCCAGATCGAATTTTGGCGGATTCCCGAACTGCATACTGCGGGAACAGTCCAGCATCAGATAAACATGCAGATCCTGTTCTTCCTGAAACCGCTTGAGCAGCAGGTCTCCATGACGGGCGTAGATATTCCAGTCGAGATACCTCAGGTCATCGCCGACGGTGTATTCACGGTGATCCGAAAACTCAATCCCCGACCCCATCTGCATCGTCCGTCGCTGAGCCAGCAACTGACCTCGGAATACACGCTTTGAGATGATCGAAAGATATTCGACGCGGGTGAGAAAATCAGGCGGGAACAGCATGAGGAATCGCAGGTATTTACCACAGAATACACGGAATACACGGAAGGAATCGCCAAAACATCGATCGGAAGTGTGACAGTACTCAGCGGGCGATGCGTTCGATTTGGATTTGGGGGTAATGACCGAAGTTAGTGAGGAATCCAAGTCGATAGTTTGTCGCCTTCAGGTAGTTGTGCAGTTGAGCTCGATGTTCGTCGCAGATTTCTTTGACGGCTTTGAGTTCAAGAATGATCTTTTCAAAGCAGACGAAGTCCGGTTCATAGGTTGATTCCAGTCGTCGCCCTTTGTATTCGAGGAAGAGCCTGGGATTGGCCACAAATGGAATCGCCGACAGTTCCAACTGAATCCGCATGCACTCCTGATATACCGGTTCAAGAAATCCGCACCCCTTCTCTCGATAAACCTCGAAGCAAGCGCCGCGAATCGCATACGACTCTTCCTCAAACAGCAGGTCACTCATTTCGGCGCTCCACCCCCTTCGTCTCTGCGATTCCCCTGCGATTCACTTCCGTGTATTCCGTGTATTCGGTGGTTAACAAATGCGATTATGCGCGTCACGCGGCCGCCAGAGCGTCCTCTTTGACATCGGTCAGCATTTTCTGAATCACGTCGTCCGCGCTGATGCCTTCGGCCTGGCCTTCGAAGTTGAGGATCATGCGGTGTCGCAGTACGGGCATGGCCATTGATTTGAGGTCTTCCCGGGCCACATGGTAGCGGTGGTCAAGAATCGCTCTGATCTTGGCTCCCAGAATCAGAGCCTGCAGGCCGCGCGGGCTGGCACCGTAACGGACATACTTCTTCGCGGTTGCGGATGCCAGTTCGTGGTCCGGATGAGTCGCGACAACCAAAGCGATTCCGTACCGCCGGACGTCGTCGGAAACCGGGATCATTCTCGACAGCTGCGACATCTGCAGAATCCGTTCACCGGTCAGCACAGCCTCTGCTTTCGGCTTCAGATTCTCGGTTGTCCTGTCGAGGATCGTCTCAAGGTCACTGATTCTCGGATACTTCACGAGGAGCTTCACAAAAAACCGGTCGAGCTGCGCTTCAGGCAGAGGATATGTGCCTTCCATCTCAAGCGGATTCTGAGTTGCCATGACAAAGAAGGGTTCTGAGAGTTTGTGTGTCACTCCGGCGACGGTGACGGAATGCTCCTGCATGGCTTCCAGCAGTGCCGACTGAGTCTTTGGAGTCGCGCGGTTGATTTCATCGGACAGCAACACGTTCGTAAACAGCGGGCCTCGCTGGAATTCAAACACCTTGTGACCGTCGGTTGCTTCCGCGATCACCTGGGTTCCGATCAGATCCGCCGGCATCAAGTCGGGCGTGAACTGAATGCGACGAAAGTCCAGATGCAGCGCGTCAGCCAGTGTTCGGACAGTCAGCGTCTTGCCAAGCCCCGGCACTCCTTCCAGCAGCACATGTCCGCCGGCAATCAGTGAAATCAGAGTGTCGTCGAGAATCTCCTGCTGCCCTACGATGACCTTGGAAATCTCCGATTTCAGCTTCTGGAAGTCCCGACGAAAGTCGTCCAATTGCTGCTTCAGCTGGTCATCGACGTTCATGCCTCGAGATCTCCGACTCTTGAGTGACTCGTTTCCGGTTCCCGGGCTCCCGCCCGGGAATGGGGATTTTCCTTCGGGCGGCGGAGTATGGATGGGTGTCCTGGCAGTGTCCAGTAAACGAGAGCCATCACTGGCTGACGGCCCGTTCAAGCCCTCGCGGGCCTCGCAACTCGTGTAGACGCTCTCACCCACTGCGGCAGTTGATACCGCTGAACAAAATGGAAGGCTGAGAATCTCGGGAGAACCTGGGAAAATCACTGTCTATCCTGTCGAATGCTGCTATAGTTCGGCCGATTCTGATTGCAGGTCCGCGAAGAGTGTTGTGGATGTTGATTCACACAGCGTTGACCTGATCAGTGAAGCATTCAGTGGTGTACTGCAGGCTGCCTGACCGTTAAGAACGGTGCTCGAAAGAGTCCAGCAGCCGTCGCAAACCACTGCCAGTTCCAAGCGTTTTGAGTGCGCCTTTCAATGCGTCCTCCTGCATTCGGTCCTGGGAATGTTTCTAAACAGTGAGGTTGTCGAAAACGGGAAGACCCCCTTTTTCGATGGCCTGTTTCCCCAGGATAAAGAATGAATTTCAGAGACTTCGGGCTCGCTGAGCCCATTGTGCGCGCGGTTTTGCAGGAAGGTTACTCGGTAGCGACTCCCATTCAGGAACAAGCCATCCCCACAGTGCTCGACGGGCACGATGTGATCGGGATTGCTCAGACCGGGACGGGTAAGACAGCTGCATTTGCACTGCCGATTCTGCATCGGCTGACATCGACAGAAACAAAAAAGAGCTCGAGCGTTCGTAAGATCCGCGTTCTGGTTCTTGCGAGTACTCGGGAGCTGGCAGTGCAGATTCACGACAGCTTCCGGAACTACGGTGCCTTCGCCGCCGTACGTGTGGCGACAATTTATGGTGGAGTCGGCCAGCATCCGCAGGTGAAAGCATTGCGGGATGGGGTCGATGTTGTGGTCGCCACTCCAGGTCGACTGCTGGACCTGATGAAGCAGGGTTATGTGCATCTCGAAGGCGTTCAGACGCTGGTTCTGGACGAAGCCGACCGGATGCTGGACATGGGTTTCTTTCCGGCGATTCGCCGTATCCTGGAGCATGTTCCCCGCAAGCGACAGACGCTGATGTTCTCGGCCACGATGAAACCGGAAATCCGCGAGCTTGCGAATTCGATTCTGACCAATCCCGTCAGCATCTCCATCATCCCGAAACACAAGACGACGGATCTGGTCGAACAGAGCGTCTGCTTTGTGCCTCAGAAACAAAAGACCCGTTTGCTGATCGAACTGATCGCGCAGCGTCGTCCGACTCGCACAATTGTCTTCAGCAGGACCAAGCACGGCGCCGATCGTATCGTGCGGCATCTGGCGGCAGCGGGTCTGCGGGCGGAAGCGATTCATGCCAACAAGAGTCAGAACAAGCGTCAGCGGACTCTGGACGACTTCAAGAGCGAACGTCCTCCGATCCTTGTGGCAACCGACATTGCAGCCCGCGGAATCGATGTGGATAACGTCTCGCACATTTTTAATCATGATATGCCGACCGAAGAGGAAACCTATGTGCATCGCATCGGCCGTTCGGGCCGGGCAGGTGCCACCGGGGAAGCGATTTCGCTGTGCGATCCGGACGAACGCCGGATGCTGAAGAGCATCGAGAAACTGATCGGGATGCAGATCGCCGTTGAAGAAGTCGCAGGTTTCGACTTCAAGCCGACGGCGGAAGAATCAGCGGCACCTGAACGGCGGGAACGATCGGGCGGCAATCGAAATGATCGGGGCCGAAGCGGCAGCTCGCCGCGCCCCAGGGCACAGCAATCCGGTCGGGCCGGTACTTACCGGACTGAAGGCGGGAGCGCGCAGGCTGAGGCCGCTCGTACTTCCCGCGGCGGTCGTTCGAATGACGGGCAGCGTCAGGACAACGGAGGACGCCGGCGCAGCGGTAGTGATCGATCGGCGGTTCAGAATACCGGTACTCGCCGCTCGTCAGCTGGCCGCGGTGAATCGCAGCAGCAGTCACCGGAAGTTGCCAACGGTGCCCTGGCGACCCGCCGTACTGCGAGTGACCGCCCTGCGCAGAAGCGACCGGTCAGCCGTCGCGAATCGGACGGCAGCTTCGGTGACGGAGTTTACCACAATGACCCTGCAGACAGCCCTTCAGTGAAGTCAGGCGACCAGAGTCCGGCACCTCGCCGTCGTCGACGCCCGGCCAGTGCCAGTTCGTGAGAATTGTCGGGAGCCGACGACGACAGCAGAACGGGTCTCCTGACGACCCGTCCAGCATTTGACATGCGGTCTCGACGGGTCAGAGGACCCGTCCTGCGTAAACCCATACGAAAAAACATCGAAGCCAGGTCCAATGTCATTCAGCGAAGCACCCGAACTCATGATTTCTGAATCTGAATCTGCAACTGAATCCATCGCAGAAGCGGCGTCTTCGGAACCGGCAGCGCCTGAAAACGGGTTCAATGGACTCGGGCTGTCGTCCGCCTTGATGAAGGCAATTGAAGAATCGGGTTACACGACGCCCACGCCGATTCAGGCTCAGACAATTCCGTTGCTTCTGGAAGGGCGCGACCTGCTGGGTCAGGCTCAGACAGGTTCCGGCAAGACTGGGGCTTTCGCTCTGCCGTTGCTGCAGAGGATCGATCTGTCGGTGAAACATCCGCAGGTACTGGTCCTTGTGCCGACTCGTGAACTGGCGATCCAGGTGGCGGCGGCGTTCGAACGTTATGCTTCGAAGTTGAGCCAGCTGCGAGTGCTCGCGATTTATGGCGGCGCCGCTTACCAGCCGCAGTTTTCACAGCTCAACCGCGGTGTGCATGTCGTCGTAGGTACACCGGGCCGCGTCATGGATCACATGAACCGCGGATCGCTGAAGCTCGATGCACTCAAGTGTCTGGTGCTCGACGAAGCCGATGAAATGCTGCGGATGGGATTCGCCGAGAGTGTCGAGTGGGTCCTGACGCAACTTCCCGCTGAGCGCCAGATTGTCCTCTTCTCAGCGACCCTGCCGGACCCGATTCGGCGGATTGCTCAGCAGCACCTGCGAAATCCGGCTGCGATCACGATCCACCAGAAGACGGCGACGGCTGACACGATTCGCCAGCGATTTGTCGTTGTCGGACCCCATCAGAAAGAAGCGGCGCTCGGCCGGATTCTGGAAGCCGAACCGATCGAAGGCGTGATTGTCTTCGTGAAACTGAAGAGCACGACGGAACCGCTCTCAGAATACCTGACGCAGCGAGGCTACAAAGTTGCGGCGTTGAACGGTGACATCCCGCAGCAGCAGCGTGAACGCACGATTGAACATCTGAGATCGGGCAAGCTCGATATCATCATCGCGACGGATGTGGCAGCCCGTGGGCTCGATGTACAGCGCATCAGCCATGTCATCAATTACGATCTGCCCGGTGACAACGAATCGTACGTCCATCGCATCGGCCGCACAGGTCGCGCCGGACGAAGTGGTGAAGCGATTCTGTTCATTCATCCGAAGGCGCAGCGGATGCTGAAAAGCCTTGAATATGCGACGCGCCAGAAAATCGAGCCGATGGATCTGCCGACGAATCGACAGATCAACAAACAGCGCGTCTCAAATTTTCATGCTCGAATTATTGAGCACATGTCGCATCCGCTGGCCGAATCGATGGGATCTATCGTTGAACAATTTCGCCGCGAGAACCCGGATGTTCCGATCGAGAAACTAGTCGCATCCCTGGCCGTCCTTTCGAGCGGTGGTCAACCTCTGCTGCTGAAGGAAGAACTAAAACAGGAATCATTCTTCGAATCCCGC
>JANNGQ010000852.1:0-2938 GCA_031403975.1 Planctomycetota bacterium | reverse complement strand
CAGCCGCAGGTCTCCAGGTCGCGTCGCCTCAAATGAAAATACTGGCCGAAACTCTGCCGGTCACAATGGTGGTCGGACTGGGCCGGGCCATGCTGACGCTGGGTGAAATGCGCCGGCTGACGGTCGGAGATCTGCTGATTCTGGATCAGTCTTCCGGGCAGCCGCTGGAAGCACGGATCGCCGGACGACTGCAATGGCTTGGCAATCCCTGTCGCCTGGGGCAACGACAGGGTTACCGCATTCTGGCGTCCAGGAAAGACTAAGGTGACAGGTGTGAGCACATCGACAGCCGAAACACTCGCAGCGACCTCGTCGGCGATCGACCAGATCATGCCGGGCGGCGATCACTTTGTGCCCGAGGCGCATCCGGTGGAGTTTCCCCAGGTATCGCGTTCGCGCGCCGGAACAGCGATGCCGCTGGAGAGGTTTGCAGAAGTCAGCATCGAGATCTCGGTCGAGATTGGTCGGGTCACGATGCCCATCGGGGAATTGCTCAAGCTCGGCGAAGGTGCCGTTGTGGAACTCAACCGAGCGGTCTCGGAACCAGTCGATGTGATGGCTCAGGGAGTTCGCATTGCCAGCGGTGAAGTGGTGGTTATCGACGACCGCTTCGCCGTCCGAATCACTGAAATTGTTAATACGGATGAGCGCAGGAAGTAGTCAGGAAGCCAATCGACTGCCGCGGCGGGCCGGCTGGTGTATGGACGAGACAGGACTTACAAACTCATGCGGATCGCGGTACTGACCACCTTCCTTGTTTCCATGCTCGCGGTGCCTTGCGCGCTGCCTGTACACGGACAGCAGGAATGGACTCGTCCGCGGTCTTCGGAAACAGCATCGGAATCCGCTTCGTCCGCAGAGCATCCTGCCACGGCCAAAGAAATGCTCACGCAGCGACTCCGGCAGCTTCGCGAGGAAAAACAGGGCGGCACGGAAATGCGATCAACTGCCCGGGCCGTCGCCACTCCCTTGCACACTTCTGGATCAGGTTCGCCGCACGTGGATTCAGCAGGAGTCGATCGAGCTGTGTTCGAGTCGACAGGCCAAACACTGAAAACTGTTGAAACCGCAGGTTTCAATTCGGAAAACCCGGATCCTGATTCAAAACCATTTCTTGATCTCACACAGAACGAATCGCCCGACGCCGAAAAACATAATGAAACGCTTTCGGCCGATTCCGGCAACGCCGAGGTCGTGCTCAGCTCCAGCCCGATTCAGGTGCTGATGCGAGCCGTGGCATGGATCGTGATCGCTCTGTGCATCTGCAGCCTGACATTCCTCGGACTTCGCCGATGGCAGCGCCAACGGGGCCTGCTGCCGACCACAAATGCAAAATGCAGAGTGCTCGAAACACTGTCGCTCGGACCTGGCCGGACCGTTTCACTGATCGAGATGGCCGGATTCCGGGCTTTGGTGGCGTCAGACGCCGGCGGCATCCGGTCGCTTGTTCTGACACCGGCGGATTTTCAGGATGAACTCAACGGTGCCGGAGTCGCGCAAAGTGAGTAGCGAATAGTGAATCGTTACAGCAGATCGCCCGTCTCCGCTGTCAGCCATTGCCTGTTCCCTGTTCACTGCTCCTTTAACTCAACAACCAGCCTGGCTCACGGAATGGATTCCGCACAGACAGTCCAACAGATCATCGAGTCCGACGGATTTCAGTCACTCTCGCCGCAGATCAAGGTTGCCTTGTTCCTGGGCGGAATGGCACTGATGTCTGCGGCGCTCGTCACGATGACGGCGTTCACACGAATCGTGATCGTCCTGTCGTTCGTTCGCCGTGCGCTGTCGACACAGGAAATCCCGCCGACACAGGTGATCCTCGGCCTGTCGCTGTTTTTGACTCTGTTCGTGATGGGCCCCACACTCACCGCGATCGAGCAGGACGCCGTCCGGCCATACCTCGCTGAAACCATCGACGGAGCGACTGCCTGGCGAAACGGTTCGCAGGCACTTCACGGATTCATGATCCGGCAGACGCGCAAAGCGGACATCGCTCTGTTCGCGAGGATGGCAGAGATTTCCACGATTGCGACACCTGCCGACACGCCGATGCGGGTCCTGATTCCGGCCTATGTGATCAGCGAACTCAAGACCGCGTTCATCATGGGCTTCTGCCTGTACATCCCATTCATCCTGATCGACCTCGTCGTCTCGGTCATTCTGATGTCACTGGGCATGATGATGATGCCGCCGATGGTGATCTCGACCCCCTTCAAGATTCTGTTATTCGTGCTCGTTGACGGATGGCAGCTGATAGCAAAAGTTCTGAGTATGAGTTTTCACTGAAGGCCGCCCCGCGCAACAACTGAACAGTCCATACGATGTCAACAGCCACGATCTCAACAAGACCTGTCTCCGGCAACTGGATGCAGCAGAGCGAAACTCTGCTGTCGTTCGGTATGCTCGTGGGTCTTGTCGTGATGCTGGTACCGCTGCCGCAGTGGCTGCTGGACGTGCTGCTGGCAGGAAATCTGGCAGCGACGCTGCTGGTGCTGCTGGTCACGATGAGCGCGAAGCGAGCCCTGGATCTGTCAGTCTTTCCGTCACTGCTGCTGCTGCTGACGCTGTACCGCCTGTCGCTCAACGTGGCGACCACCCGGCTGATTCTTCTCGACGGCGATGCGGGACATATCGTCACCGCATTCGGAAATTATGTTGTTGGCGGCCAGCTGGTTGTCGGTCTTGTGATCTTTCTGATCCTCGTGACGATTCAGTTCATGGTGATCACGAAGGGTGCCGGGCGGATTGCCGAGGTTGCCGCGCGGTTCACTCTCGATGCGATGCCCGGCAAACAGATGGCCATCGATGCCGAACTCAACGCGGGCAGCATCACCGACAAAGAAGCCCGCCGGCGTCGCGATGAACTGTCACGGGAAACCGAATTCTACGGTGCCATGGATGGAGCCAGCAAGTTCGTCCGCGGCGACGCAATCGC
>JANNGQ010000851.1:0-3627 GCA_031403975.1 Planctomycetota bacterium | reverse complement strand
CCTCCTGAAGGAGGTTGCACGGTGGCATGGATCCGAACGAAATCATGACGACATTTCTATCCTGGCAGTCGAGGTCTCGGTCGGATCAGACCTGCGTGAGTCTGAAAGCGCATCTCTTGCAAGAGAAACCCCATGACAGGTGTCCTCGACCATCACTCGCTCCGGATGACCGGCAGGGGCATGTTCGCTTCGGCTCAGCACAACACGTCCTCACACCGATTCGTGAAATCGAATCCTTCAGGAAGACGGAATTATTGGCATGCCGGAAATAACGAAGTGTTTCGTAATGCACAGCATCGGAAAGGTGGGCGAGCCGGATGGGCCTTTCGACTTGACACGTGAGGATATCAACGAGCCGCGGGCGGGCCTGCCTGAAGCCAATCTGCTTCGCTGACGAGTCCGTCGATCGCTGACATCTTTGCCGATGAAGCGGTGATTTCAGATTAAGGGGAAACGAACATGAAAATGATTCAGGTGTACGACAAACCGATGTGTTGTTCGACGGGCGTCTGCGGACCTCAGGTTGATCCCGTGTTGCCGCGATTCGCGGCCGATTTGGCCTGGCTGAAATCGCAGGGACATCAGGTCGAGCGATTCAATCTGGCTCAGCAGCCAGCGGCGTTTGTTCAGAACACAGAAGTTCAACAGCTCCTCGCCTCACAAGGGACAGACTGTCTGCCGCTGATCACGGTCGATCGTCGCATCGTGAGTCAGCGCGAATATCCGTCGCGTGACAAACTTGCAGAATGGACCGGAGCACCGAGCGCACGTGAGCTTCTGTCTGTCGTGAGTGGCGGGAATGAATGTTGCGACTCCTCGGGTTGCTGCAACTGAGTTCGTGGCCACGCTCGCCAGAGCGTGGGAGGCATGCAGGTGTCGCCAGGAACCCACGGTCTGGCGACCGCGGCTACGTTGCTCAACGTTTCGATTCGACACTAAGGGCATTCCATGAAATTCCTCGATCATCCCACGCGCAACCTGTTCTTCACCGGCAAAGGGGGCGTCGGCAAGACCTCGCTGGCGTGCGCAGCGGCGATTCGGTTGGTTGATGCGGGCAAGAAAGTTCTGCTTGTTTCCACGGACCCGGCCTCGAATCTCGATGAAGTGCTGGGGACGCCGCTGGGACATCATCCGACTCCGGTCCCCTTGGTGCCGGGACTCTCGGCCATGAATCTCGACCCGGAGAAATCAGCAGCCGAATACCGCGAGCGAATGGTTGGTCCGTACCGGTCGCAGCTTCCAGCCACGGCAATTGCGAGCATGGAAGAACAGTTCTCCGGCTCCTGCACGCTGGAGATCGCCGCGTTCGACGAGTTCTCACGGCTCCTTGGGGATGCAGACGCGACCTCTGTGTTCGACCATGTGATTTTCGACACAGCGCCGACGGGGCACACGCTGCGGCTGCTGACACTACCGTCCGCGTGGTCGGGTTTCATGGAGAAGAACACAACTGGCACATCGTGCCTCGGACCATTGGCGGGGCTGCAAGCGCAGCAACAGCTTTATCAGGACACCGTGCGTGCGCTGAGCGATGCGGCGATCACAACGCTTGTGCTGGTGACTCGCCCGGAGGTGACGGCATTGCGAGAAGCGGCTCGCACCAGCGGTGAACTCGCGGCGCTTGGAGTGCAAAACCAGCACCTCGTGGTGAATGGCGTGTTTCGGGCCAGCGACCGGTCGGATCACGTTGCGGTCGCCATGCAGCAGCGAGGCGAAGCCGCACTGGCCGCGATGCCTGACTCGCTCCGAGATCTTCCACGCAGCGCGATTCCGCTCACAACGGGCGGCGTGCTGGGCGTCACCGCACTGCGCGCCTTCGGAACACAGACAGCGACGGTTGTCGACAAGAGCGTTCCGCCAAAGTTGGACTTCACGATGCCATCGACGCTTGGTGCGCTGATGGATGGTCTGGCCGCTCCGGGGCACGGTGTGATTCTCGCGATGGGCAAAGGGGGCGTGGGCAAGACGACTGTCGCAGCGGCCGTCGCGGTGGGACTCGCCGAACTCGGCTTTCGCGTTCATCTTTCCACGACCGATCCCGCCGCGCATCTCGCCGCAACGATCGCCAGCGACGCGCTGCAGAACCTTTCCGTCAGTCGAATCGATCCTGCGGTTGAAACGAAAAAGTATTCTGCGGAAGTGATGCAGACAGCCGGGGCGGGGCTCGATGTTCAGGGCCAATCGTTGCTGGCCGAAGACCTGCGATCTCCGTGCACCGAAGAAATCGCCGTGTTCCGTGCCTTTGCCGAAGCGGTTGCCGAAGGAACGGATCGGTTCGTCGTTCTGGACACGGCCCCCACCGGACACACCATTCTGCTGCTCGATGCCGCGCTGGCCTATCACCGCGAGGTGATACGCCAGTCGAGCGAGATGCCCGAATCCGTCGCACAACTTCTGCCTCGCCTGCGTGATCCGAACTTCTCTCGCGTGCTGATCGTCACGCTTCCCGAAGCGACGCCTGTTCACGAAGCCGCCCGGTTGCAGCGCGATCTGCGGCGGGCAGAGATTGAACCGTATGCCTGGGTCATCAACCAGAGTCTGTTACCTCTGAACGTGACCGATCCCGTTCTTCGCGGTCGGCAGAGTCACGAAGCAAAGTTCATCCGGGAAGTGATTGCCGAGCACGCTCAGCGCACGGCGATCATTCCCTGGCAAATCGAACCGCCAGTCGGGCACCAGGCGCTGAAGCAGCTCGTTCATGCTGCTGGCTCGTATGCCGTGGAATCAGTGCGGTCCGCACATATCGACCTGTTGCAACCCTTGAGTGTTTCGATGCTCTTCACAAGGGAAATCCAATGATGAAACTGCTGATCGTGGGTGGTGTGGCTGGTGGAGCTTCTGCGGCCGCTCGTGCCCGGCGAATTTCAGAAGACGCCCACATCGTACTGATCGAGCGCGGGCCGGATGTGTCGTTCGCCAACTGCGGTCTGCCGTACTACGCCGGCGGCGAAATCGCCGAAAGAGAAAAACTGCTCGTCACAACGCCGGAGAAACTGCGAACCCGCTTCAATCTCGACGTGCGCACCCGGTCGTCAGTCGACTCCATAGACCGCTCGGCGAAAGTGATTTGTATCCGTGACCTCGAATCAGGACGGATCTACGAAGAAACGTACGACAAACTGCTTTTGGCAACGGGGGCGGCGCCAATTCGACCCTTGATTTCCGGCCTCGACTCACCCGGCGTTTTCGGGCTGCGGGACTTACAGGATATCGACCGGATCAAGGATCGTCTGGATCAAGGTGTGAAGCAGGCTGTATTGCTGGGCGGCGGATTCATCAGCCTGGAACTCGCGGAAAATTTCGTCCGACGCGGCATCTCAACCACGGTGGTCGAGAAGAATGAGCAGATCCTGGCACCGTTCGACAAGGAGATGACGACGCCTATCGTTCAGGAACTGGCGGACAAGGGTGTCACGCTGGTGCTGGGCCAGACAGCCGAAGCGATACAACACACCGTTGATGGTTTGGTCGTTTGTCTGAAGTCCGGTCAGCGACTGCCTGCTCAACTGGTCGTGTATGGAGTGGGTGAGACGGCTGGCCCGGTAGGCGGGGTAGATGCCGAAGAAGAGACCCACACCCATCGAAAAGAAAAGGGAAGTCAGGATGGCGTCCACACCCACCACCGCG